>NZ_JBHWZO010000038.1:0-31103 GCF_042728455.1 Promicromonospora sp. NPDC060204 | reverse complement strand
GGTGACCTGAGCGTCTGACACGTCAGGGAACGGGGATCACGGGGTGGAGTAGCCGCCCGTGTACGAGCCCGAGCCCGAGTACGACTCCACGATCCAGCGGTAGGTGCCGGCCGTGCCCGAGTAGCTCACGCTCTCGTCGGGCGACGACGTGATGCCCTGGGCCACGGTGACCCAGCTGCTGCCGCTCACCTTCTGCAGGAACAGGTCGAAGTCGGCGCCGCTGGGGCCGTCGAGGCAGCCCGTGATGGTGCCGGACGACGCCGAGAAGCCGCTGCTGCTCGGCTTGTAGGTGAAGGCGCCGCTGGTCAGCGAGCCGCTGAACGCCGTCTCCTGGCTGGCGCACCCGGTGGGCGGCGTCGTGCCGCCGCCACCCGTGATCAGCGTGACGCCCGCGGCGCTGAGCGCCTCGTTCACCGGCTGGAAGTAGGTGGTGCCGCCCGAGGAGCAGTTGCCGGAACCACCGGAGGTCATGCCCTGGGCCTGGGTACCGGCGAGCAGCGAGCCGCCGGAGTCGCCGGGCTCGGCGCAGACGTTGGTGCGGATCAGGCCCGAGACCGTGCCCTCGGCGTAGGTGACCGAGGCGTTCAGGGCCTGGATAGTGCCGCAGTGCCAGCCGGTGGTGGAACCCGAGCGGCAGACGGTGGCGCCGACGGCGGCCGCCGTCGAGCCCGCGACGTTGACGGTGCCGCCGCTGTAGTTGTTCACCGCGCCGACCGGGGTGTCGTCCGTGCCGACGTTCACGTAGGCGTAGTCGTTGCCCGGGAACGAGGAGGTACGGAAGGTGCCGCTGGGGCTGGTGGTGGCGTTGCCCACGTCACCGCAGTGACCCGCGGTGACGAAGCCGCCGGTGGCCGAGAAGCCGACCGAGCAGCGCGAGCCGCCGATGTAATAGGCGTTGCCGCCGATCACGTTGATGAAGGTGCGGGGCATCTCCGCCACCTCGACGAGGGAGACCGTGCCGGCCGCGACCCCGGCGTCCGCGACGGCGGCGGCCACGGCGGCCTTCGCCCCCTTGGCCACCTCGAGGACTACGGCGTTGGACTCGACGTCCACGTAGGCGCCGGCGACGTCGGCCCGCGGGGCCGCCCGGTACGCCTTCGTGGCGAGCCGGTCGAGCTGCGCCAGCGACCTGTCGACGGTGACCGCCGTGGCGCCGGCGGCGCGGACCTCGGCCGCCCCGGCCTTGTCGGTGACGGCCACGAACAGCTCGGAGCCGTCGACCCACGAGCCCGCGTAGCCCTTGTCGAGAGCCTTGACGATGGAGTGCTGCTTGTCGGACAGAGCCTCGTCCGTCTTGAGGCGGTCCACGGCCTGGGAGGTGGTCAGGCCGAGATCGCGCTCCAGGGCCGCGACCATGCCCGGGGCGTAGCTCGTCACCTCGGGCTTGTCCGCTCCGGCAGCTGCGCCTGCGGTAGCAGCGGTGATGCTGCCGGCGAGAAGCGTCGCCGCGGCTGTGGCCACGGTGATCGCCTTGAAGGATGTGCGTCTCATGTCCAGCGACTCCTGTCGTCGGGGCAATGGATTCACCCAGTGCGGCACAGCGTATGGTCGCTTTCAGGCAACTCCCAGATACCGGTTAGGACATATCGGAGCAATATGCGGACATGCCGCAGAGCGGGTAGGGACTTCCCCCTACCCGCTCCGCGGCCCGACGGATCGGGGCGTACGGCGCCCCGGCGTCGGCTCGTCAGAGGGTCAGTTCGTCAGGAGCGACACCCCGGCCGCGCTCAGCGCCTCGCCCACCGGCTGGAAGAAGGTCTGGCCGCCGGAGGAGCAGTTGCCCGAGCCACCGGAGGTCATGCCCTGCGCCTGCGAGCCCGCGAGCAGCGAGCCGCCCGAGTCGCCCGGCTCGGCGCAGACGTTGGTCTGGATGAGACCGGAGACGCTGCCCTCGGCGTAGTTCACCGTGGCGTTGAGCGCCTGGATGGTGCCGCAGTGCCAGCCGGTCGTGGAGCCCGAGCGGCAGACGCTGGCGCCCACGGCGGCCGGCGTCGAGCCCTCGACGGCCACGGTGCCGCCGGCCCAGTCGTCGACCACGCCGACCGGCGTGTCCGAGTCGACCGAGACGTAGCTGTAGTCGCTGCCCGGGAACTCCGAGACCTCGAAGGTGCCGCTCGGCTCGCTCGCCGAGGAACCCACCGAACCGCAGTGCCCGGCGGACACGAAGCCGCCGGTCACGGCGAAGCCGACCGAGCAGCGCGCGCTGTCGTCGATGAAGTACGCCTCGCCGCCGATCACGTCGGCGAACGTGCGGGGACGCTCCGCAGCCGGCGTCAGCGAGACGACGCCGGCGGGCACGCCCGCCTCCGCCACGGCGGCCCGGACGTCGGCCTGGGCGCCGTCGACCACGTCGACGACGATCTCGTTGGTCTCCACGTCGACGTGGTACGAGGTCACGTCGGCCGGGGACAGCACGCCGTCCAGGTCCGCGGTCCAGGCGTCGAGCGCCTTGAGCGAGTGGTCCGCGGTCACGGGGGTGGCCCCGGCCGCGCGGACGTCGGGCGCCTCGGCGGCGTCGGTCACGGCGACGTGCAGGGCGTCCGCCCCCTCGACCCAGGCCCCGGCGTAGGAGGCGCCGAGCGACTTCTCCAGGCTCTGCTGCGTGTCGGCCAGGAGCTCCTGGGCCTGGAGCTGGGCCACGGCGTCCGCCGTGCTCAGGTTCAGGTCGCGCTCCATGGCGGAGACGAGACCCGGCGTGTAGCCGGCGGTCGCGGCCTCGACGTCGGACGGTGCGGCTGCGACGGCGCTGATGGTGCCGGCAAAGAGGCCCACGGTGGCGGTTGCCACGGCGACGCCCCGGAGGGAAGTGCGACTCATCTCCAGCGACTCCTTGGATCGGAGAGGGTGAAGTTCCACCCGCGGGTGCTTTTTCACCCGCTCTGCCACCGTAGGAGGAGATGGACTTCACGCCCAGATCACACTCAGGTCATACATATTTCCTATGGAGGGCAAACCACGTAAGTGTTCACGTCAGCTGAGTCCCTGTCGACTGAGCCTGCGGCTCCGCTCCGGGCGCGTGCCTCGTTCCTCGGCCCCCACCCTGCGCTGCGCCTCCGGCTCAGCCGAGCATCCCGTACATCGCCAGCCACTGTTCGTACTGCGGGCTGCGGCGCACGGCGTCGCGGTGGGCCCGGTGAGCGGCGCCCTCGACGGCCTCCAGGTCCACGCGCAGGTCGGCGTCGTGCCGCCAGCCCAGGTAGTGGGTGCGGCGCAGGGGCGCCCCGGACAGGGGCACCGTCGCCACCCCCGGCGGGTCCGGCTGCCCCGGCTCCACGAGCGCGACGGCGCGGCCCGCCCGCACCTGGTCGACGGCGGTGGTCCACTCGGCCTCGCCCATGCCGCGCGGCGTGAACCCAGCGCGCACGCACGCCGACACGAAGCACTCCTCGAGGCAGCCGTGCGACGGCACGCAGAGCCACTGCTCCTCGGCCAGCTCGGCGAGGGACACCTCGGGCTTGCCCGCGTACGGGTGGTGCTCGTCGATCAGCACGAACATCGGGTCGGTGCACACCCGCGTCCACGACACCTCGACGGCCGCGGGCGGCGAGACGTCGGAGCACATCCCGACCAGCCCGACGTCGATGGTGCCGCGGGCGAGCCGGGACGCGACGTCGTCGGGCTGCGGGGGCATCGCCGTCGTGACCTGCGCACCGGGCATCCCGATGTGCAGCTGGTTGACGAACAGCCCGCCCAGCCCGGTCCCGGTGATGCCGACCCGCACGGTCTCGCCGTGGGCGACGTCGCCGTTGACGAGGCGTTCGGCGTCGTCCGCGAGAGCCGACATGGCGGGGAGAAGCACGCGAGCGTGCCTGAGCACCAGCTCACCGAGCTCTGTCGGTCGCGCACCGAACCGGTCGCGGACGAAGACGTTCCCGCCCAGGGACCGGTCGATGCGGTTCAGCTGCGCGGTCAACGCCGGCTGCGCGATGCCGAGGGCAGCGGCCGCCTTCGTGACGCTGCCCGACTCGGCAACAGCGACAACCATCCTCAAGTGCCGCATGTCGAGTTCCACACGGTGGAAAATATCTGTCATAGCGGGATATGTCTCGGGCATCGACAAGATTTATCGGTCTTCGACAATTCCGTTACGTCCCGGTAACGGCGCGCCACCCCGCCGCGCCGCCCGGGACGCCCGCGCTCACTCCTCCAGGAACCCGTCCCTGACCAGCCCCCGGACCGCCGGGAGCAGCTCGGCGGCCAGGGCGTCGACCGGCACCTCGAACAGCGACGCGAGGGCGCCGACGATCTGCCCGACCGACAGCTCGCCGTCGCACGCGCCCACGAGGGCCGCGAGCGGGCTCGACGCGTGCACGCCCCGCCCGAGCCCGTCCCCCTGCCGCAGCACGACGACGTTCGGGTCGGCCGCGCCCGGCGTCAGGTAGCGCTCCTCCGTGACGTCCGCGGCCGTCACGAGGTGGGCCGCGGCGAGCGCGGCGTCGTCCCGGGCCGCCAGCCAGTCGTGCCCGGCGAGGCTGCGGGCGATGTGCGCCCCGAGCGGCTGGCGCACCGACCCGGTGTGCTCCTCCAGGCGGCGCAGCGTGACGGGACCCGAGGCGGGACGCCGGAGGGTCACGATCCCGAAGCCGACGGCTTCGACGTCCCGGGACGCGAAGTCGTCGAGCCACGCGCCGTACGCCGCGGCCCATGCGTCCGGCTCGCGGTCGGGCGTGGTCCCGCCGTCGCGGATCCACGTCTCGGCGTACTCCGCGGGGTCGAGCACCTCGCGCTGGATGATCCAGCCGTCCAGGCCCGCCTCGTCGAGCCAGCGGCCCACGCGCTCGGCCCAGGGCTCGCCCCGGCGGTGCTCCCAGTTGGCGAGGAGCTGTGCCGTGCCGCCCGGGGCGAGCACGTCGCCGACGCCGAGCACGAGGTCGCGCACCAGGTCGTCGCCCGCCCGGCCGCCGTCGCGGTACTCGTAGTCGCCGATGGCGTCGGCCACGGCGCGGCCCGCCGCGCCGGCGTGCGGCGTGATGACGAACGGCGGGTTGGAGACCACGAGGTCGAACCGCTCCCCCGCGACCGGTTCCAGCAGGGACCCGTGCCGCAGCTCCAGCTCGGCCCCGTCCGGCTGGTTAAGCGCGGCGTTGAAGCGCGCGAACGACAGCGCGCGCCGCGAGATGTCGGTCGCCACCACCTGCCGGGCGTGCCGCGCCGCGTGCAGGGCCTGGATGCCGCAGCCGGTGCCCAGGTCGAGCACCCGGCCGGTCGGGTTGCGCACGGTCACCTGCGCGAGCGTCAGGGACGCGCCGCCCGCGCCGAGCACGTGGTCGGTCGCGAGGCGGCCGCCGGTCGCGAGCTCGCCCAGGTCGGACGCCAGCCACCAGCGCGCGTCGCCGACGGCGTCGACCGAGGAGTAGGGGTGCAGGTCCACGACGGCGCGCACCTCGTCGTCGGCCCCGGAACCCTGCGCGGTGACCAGGCCCAGCCGCTCCGCCCCGGCCGTCCCGGTCGTGGGCAGCGCGCGGTCCAGCGCGGCGCGCGGCACGGCCGCGCCCAGCAGGAAGAGGCCGGCGAGGGTGGCGCGCGGGTCGCGGTCCGACGGCGGCCGCCCGGCCGTCGCGGCGGCGACTGCCCGGCGGGCCGGCAGCGCCTGCTCCCGGTGCAGCGCGGCCGCGGCGAGCGGCCCGAGGACGTCCTCGACGCCGTCGACGTCGTAGGCGGAGGAGGACAGGTCGTCGCGGAGGGAGGCGACGAGGACGGGGTCGGTCACAGGAGGCTGCACGGCCCCATCCTGACGGGCTACCGCTGGCAGTTCGAGTTGACGTAGAGCCCGATGGCCTTGGTCGCCTCGATCATCGCCTCGGTGTCGAGCTCCTCCTGCGCGCCGCCGACCGCCGAGAGCACGGCGGGGCCGTCGTTGGCCTTCACCTTCTCGATGTTGTTCGCCACGGTCGAGTAGTAGGTGAACGCCACCGCCCAGTCCGAGGAGATCGCCTCCGGCGGCGTCACGCCGTCCAGCGCGTTGCGGGCGTTGATGAAGCCCTTGCGCAGGGTCTCGGGCTGGTCCTCGACCATCGCCGACTGCGCGTTGGCGGCCTGCGTCCACGCCATCTGCGTCTGCGCGCACGACGCGGCGTCCGCCGACGACATCGGGCCGCCCCCTGAGGGGAGGTTGTCCATGCCCCAGCCGGTGCCGAGGCCCAGCACGGCGGCGGTGACGCCCGCCAGCACCAGCACCAGCGGCCGGTCGAGGAACGGGGGCAGGCCACGGCGCAGGGTCCGCTTGATCTTGCGCTGCTGGGCCGTGCTGGGGGTGGGGATCCGGCCCCGGGGGCCCTTGCCGGCCTTCTTCGACGCCGGCCCGCGGGTCGCGGGCGCGCTCGGCGCGGGCGCGCCCGTCGCGAGCGGGGCGTCGCCCTCCGGCAGCGGCTCGTCGGTTGCCTCGTCGGCCACCGGGCCCACGTTCAGCGGGAAGCCGCCAGCGGGGGTGGGGGCCGTGTCGTCCTTCGGTGCGCCCTTGGCACCCGACTTGGTGCCCTTGCCCTTGGAGCGGGACTTGCCGGCCTTGCCGCTCTTGCCGCCGGCGCTCTTGCCGCCCGCGTTCTTGCTCCGGCCCCGGGCCGCGGCGGGTTCCGCCGCGGCCGCCACGGAGCCCCACGGGTTGGCGTCGCCCTCGGGCTCGCCGGCCGGGGCGTCCTCGCCGTCGACGACGGCGGGTGCCGGCACGGGGCCCCACGGGGAGCCGGCGCCGCTCTCCTCGGCCGGGGCGGGGGCCGCGGCGTCGGCGGGCGCACCCGCGCTGCCCCAGGGGCTGGGCGTGGCACTGTCGTTCTGCGCGAGCCCCTCGGCCCACTCGAGGGCGCTGGCGCCCGGCGCGGCCTCACCCGCCGCGAGGCTCTCCGCCCAGGTGAGGGCGTTGCTCGCGGGGGGACCACCGGCGCGGGAAGCAGCACGACCGCCCCGGGAGCCCTTGCGCCGTGTCGCACTCATAGCCGCGCACTTTACCCGCAGAACCGGGGAGGACAGGAGGGGCAATCGTGTGATAGCTGACGAACTGTGGGTGAAGTGCTACCCGTTCAGGTAGGCGATGCTCGACCAGAACACGACCACCACCAGCAGGATCACCCAGATGGCGAGCGACACCAGGCCCCAGTTGCGGGCGCGGCGGGACGCCTTGCGCGCCTTGTCGTGCTGACCCGTCCTCCAGTGCGCGTTCACGCGCGACGCATTCACGAGCGCCACGATTCCTGTGGGCCACACGCAGATGGTCATCAGAATGCTGAAGACGAGGTACGACCGCGGCGGGTACTGCAGCTGCGCGGGGTACGTGTGGACGTTGACGTTCACGGGCGAACGCGACCCGCCGGGTGTTCCGGACGGTGCTGCGGAGCTGCTCATGAAAGTCTCCCTCGCCGATGTAGAGGGAGAACTTAGTCCAATTTCGGTGATTTGTTGAATGCCCAGGTCAGCCCGGGATCTTGCGCAGCACCTCACGATAGAAATGCACGCCGCGGCTGAGGGAATCGACGCTCAGGTGCTCTGCGACACCGTGCGTCGACTGCCGCTGCTCCCGCGTCATCACGAACGGGCTGAACCGGTAGACATGGTCGCTGATCGGCGTGAACCGGCGCGCGTCGGTGGCGGCGACCGTCACGTAGGGCGCCACGACGGCGTCCGGGTACGCGGCCCCGATCGACTCGGTCAGGAGCGCGAACTGCTGGCTGTCGGTGGGTGAGACCTCGCTGGGCTCGCTGCTCTCGACGACCTCGATCTCGACCCGCTTGTCCCGGATGACGCGGCGCAGCCGCGCCACCGTCCGGTCCACGGTGTCACCGAGCGCCACCCGGACGTCGAGGCGGGCCCGGGCCGTCGTGGCGGCCACGTTCGCGCCGGCGCTGCCCTCCAGCTCGGTGACCGCCACGGTGGTGCGGACCGTGGCGACGGCCTCGGGGCCGCCGCCCGCCAGCACCCAGGCGGCCAGCTTGCGCAGCGGCCCGGCGGCGGTCCTGGCCGCGAGCCGGAGCGTGGCGCCCTGGAGCCCCTTCGCGCCGGGGGCGACCCGGCCCAGCAGCTCCACGGTCGGCGCGTCGACCCGCGCCACGAACCGGTGCCGCCCCACGCGCGTCACCGCACGGGCGAGCCGCGTGGTCGCGGACCACCGGCCGGGCGTGGCCGCGTGGCCCCCGACGTCGGTGGTGTACAGGTTGATCCCGACCAGGCCCTTCTCCGCGACGCCCACGAGGGCCGTCTGCCGGTCGACGCCGGGCAGCACGTCGGTCGCGACGGACCCGCCCTCGTCGATCACGAGCCACGGCCGCACGCCGAGCTCGTACAGGCGGCGGACGGCGATCTGGGCGGACTCGCCGACTGTCTCCTCGTCCGCGCCGAAGAACAGCCAGATGTC
This sequence comes from Promicromonospora sp. NPDC060204, assembly GCF_042728455.1. Taxonomy (NCBI): domain Bacteria; kingdom Bacillati; phylum Actinomycetota; class Actinomycetes; order Micrococcales; family Promicromonosporaceae; genus Promicromonospora; species Promicromonospora sp. NPDC060204. The sequence goes on along the minus strand of NZ_JBHWZO010000038.1, from coordinate 22,759 downwards.
GCGCTCGGGCACGAAGCCCTCGGTGAGCAGCGTCTCGACGGCGTCGAGCACCGCGACGAGCCCGCCCTTGTCGTCGAGGGTGCCGCGGCCGTGCACCACCCCGTCGCGGATCTCGCCGGAGAACGGGTTCCCGGCCCAGTCGGCGCCCACCGGCGCGACGTCCTGGTGCGCCATGAGGACCACCGGGTAGGGGTGCAGCACGTCCTGCCGCCCCTTGCCGGGCCAGCGGTAGAGCAGGCCGTGGTCGCCCGCCGGCTCGCTCTGCAGGGCGTGCACACGGGGGTAGAACGTGGCCAGCGCGGCCCGGTGCCGCGCGAACGACTCGTGGTCCAGGTGCTGCGGGTCCCACACCGAGACGGTGGGGATCTGCACGAGCGACGACAGGTGCCCGGCGGCGATGTGGCCGGCCGACGTGTGCCGGTCGGCGTACGGCTCCGACGGGACGAACGGCGAGCCCGGGCGCTTGGACAGCACGGCGTCCGGCGCGGCGGGCTGCTCGCCGACCGGCTGGCGCCGCTCGGCGTCCGGCGCCTTCGTGGCCGCGCTCCGCTCCGGTGCGCGGCGCTCCGGCGCGGTGCGCGCCGGGGCTGCCGGGGCGCTCGTCGCCTCGCGCTCGGGCGGCGGAGCCTGCCGGGCTGCGGCCTTCGCGATCAGTTCGGCCGTGACCTGAGGGATGGCCTCGGTCGGGTCGATGTCGGCACTCACGGGACCTTCTCCTGCTCCGGGTCCCCCGTCGGGGCCCCCTGCGTCGGGGCTCCCGTCCACGCCCGCGGACCACGGGGCGTTCGGGAGCACAACACCGCAGACGATAGCGGTAGCACCCGGTTTTCCACATACCCCTGGTGATCCCGGACGGGCCGCGGACCGCGCGGGTCAGCCGTCTGCGGTGGTCACGACGCGGCCCAGCGGATCGCCGTCCCTGCCTGGCTCAGGCCGCCCCGGGGATGGGTGCGGAAGAAGACCGAGGTGCCGAACACGAACGCCCGCGCCTGTCCTACTTCGCCGGATACGGCAGCAGTCTGCCCGTCGGCCGCCGCCGGCCCGCCGCCGTCCTCCGCGGACGACCAGTGGCCGGCGAGGAAGCTGCCGTAGGTCAGCTCCGCCGTGGTGCCCCGACCGAGGCCCGTGAACCAGACGGCCGGGTAGACGAACCCCTGCTCCTGCGGGTGGTCGTCCAGGACGTCGCCCGGGGCGTCGGTCTCGATGATGCCGTTGCCGGCCGCGTCGCCCGTCACCGCGGTCCCGCTGACCAGGCCGTACGACTCCGCGGCCGCGAACGCGCCGGCCCCGCGCCCGACGATCGCGCCGCCGTCGCGCAACCAGGACCGGACGAACGCGTGGCCGGCCGACCCCGCGGGCAGGTCCAGGGACGAGCCCACCCACAGGACGTCGGCGCCCTCGAGACCGGTCGGCCGGCCCGCCGCCGCGCTCGTGCCGATCCCTCTCGCCGAGACCGCGACGAGGTCGTCGAAGCCGAGCGCCAGGAGCGACAGCCGGTCGTCCTGGTCGCCCACGTACGCGATCCTCAGGTCCTCGGCCGGCTCCCCCGCCGTCCAGTCGGCGCGCGACGCCGCCGTGAAGTCGATGCCGTACCGGTCGGCCACGTCGTGGGCGGCCCCATGCCCGCGCGGCCCGACGACGGCGCCCCCGTCCGCCGTGAGCCGCACCTGGACGCCCTGGCCCAGCAGGTCGTTCAGGGCGCGCTGGTCCGCGACTCCGGCCAGGTCGAAGCCGACGTAGGGCTGCCCGTCCGGCACGTCGCCGCTCTCGCGCCCCGCGCGGACGGGGACGGTCCGGCCCACCGGGCCGTCCGTGGTGGCGCCCACCCGGTCCACCGTCGCGCCCCACAGGGCCGCGAGCGACCACGCCGAGACGTCGTACATGGCGGGGACCTTGGCGGAGATGTCCGAGCCGGGGCCGAGCAGCGAGCTGGCCAGGCCACGCAGGGGCTGGTGCAGGTCCACCACGTACGAGCCGGCGGGATAGGTGGTGCCCGTGCCCGCGACGTGCGCGGGGGCGGTCAGCCGGCCCACCTCGATGCCGTGGAACAGGAGCGTGTCCACGAGGTCCTCGGCGTCGCTCGCCGACCGCTGACCCCGGCCCGCCGGGATCACGTACGCGCGCGGCAGCCGCACCGTCTCCTGGTCATCAGCCCGGTCCCAGAGCCGTTTCCACTCGTCCGGACCGGGCACGCCGGCGATGTTGCGGGTGGTCAGCGCGACCTTCGGCGCACCTGCCACCCCGCGGCGGAACGTCTCGACCTGGTTCGCGAGCATGGCGCCCGAGTGGGTCCGGACGTAGTCGATCATCGACGTCATCGTCGTGACGGCCACCTCGGTGTCCACCGCCGAGTCGGCCCGCGTCGTGGTGGGGCCCGTGCGGCCCAGCGGCAGCTCGACCGTCGTGGTCACCGCGCCCTGCAGGGACGCGTACTGCGCGGTGAAGACCGGCGGGTAGTCGTCCCAGCCCGACGGCGTGTCCCGGTAGGGAATCCTGACGAACCCGGTGTCCTCCTCGACCGCGTCGCCCGTGTCGGGGTCGTAGGAGGTGTTGCCGTCGATGTCGGCCGCGACGACGTCGTCCTCCACCCGGCGCGCTATCGCGTAGGCGTGCGGCACGAGCAGGTCGTACTCGTAGCTCTCGCCGTGCGGCGGACCCGCCGGCTCGACCTGGAGCACGTCGGTGTACCCGTGGAAGTCCGCCGCGAACAGCGGCTGCACCGCCTGGACGGTGCGCACGTACGAGCGCGCCTCCGGGGTGGCGAGCGTGATCATGTCGCGGTTCGCGTCCAGGCCCAGGGACGTCTCCCGGGTCGCGTGGGTGCGCCCGTCCGGGTTGAGCGTCAGGCTGAACACGAGCCGGTGGTGCGCCAGGGTCTCCCGCGTCGCGCGGTCGTCCGCCGTGGCCAGGCGCTCGATGACGCGCAGCGCCGCGTCGGTGCCCTCCCACTCGTCGCCGTGGATGTTGGCGCTCATCCAGATCGGGGTCTTGTAGCCCGCTTGCAGGGCGGCGTCGCGCGCGGCGCGGTCCGGCCGCTCCCGGATCTCGGTGCGCCACGTGGCCTGCCGCGCGGTCTCCGACCGGCGCTCCGGCGCCGTCACGGTGACCAGGTAGAGGTCGCGACCCTCGGTCGACTGCCCCACCACCTGCGTCGAGACCCGGTCGCTCCGGTCCATCAGCCGCGTCAGGCGCGGCGCGAGGTCCGCGTGGCTGACCGTGCCGTTGCGCTCCGTGGCGTCGCGCTCGTTCGCGGGATAGACCCGCAGGTCGGGCTGGTACGGGTACGACGTCGGCAGGCGCAGCCCGGCCTCGCCGCTCGGCACCGGCTCGGGCGGCAGGTAGGAGGCGACGAACGCGCCGGGGTCCGTGGGGCCGTCCGCCGGGCCGGTCCGCGCCACGGCGGGCGCGCCGAGGGCGCCGACGGCGAGCGTCGCGCCGGTCAGCGCGGCGAGCAGGCGAGTACGAACGAGCAACGGTGCCTCCCAGCGACAACGCGGCCCAGTCTGGACCATGACGCGGGGGAAGTGGGAGCAGACGCCGGCCGACTATCCCGTTGACCGCCCCGGGACCGGAGGGTGCACTGGTCCCATGACGACAGAGCGATGGACCTCAGCGACCGTGTACCCCGACATGTGGGCGGACCCGGACGACGACCCGCGTGAGGCGCTGTCCAACCCGGTCGGCGAGAAGGAGACCCTCTGGAACTACCTCAAGCACTACCGGCTCACGCTGGAGATGAAGTGCGACGGGCTCGACGCCGAGCAGCTCGCCCGCCGGTCCGTGCCGCCGTCGACCATGTCGCTGCTGGGGCTGGTGCGGCACCTGGCGCACGTGGAGCAGAGCTGGTTCCAGCGGGTGCTGCAGGAGCAGCCGGACCTGCCCAAGCTGTTCGGCAAGTCGCCGGAGAACCCGGACGCGGACTTCGACGGCGCCGTGGCCGACCCTGCCGTCGTCGAGGACGCGTGGGAGAACTGGCGGCGCGAGGTCCGGGACGCCGACACCTGGATGGAGACGCTGCCCGAGGACGGGCTGGGCGCGACCGTCACCCGCGGCGACGAGCAGATCCCGGTCCGGGACGTGCTGGTGCACATGATCGAGGAATACTCCCGGCACGTGGGCCACGCCGACCTGCTGCGCGAGTGCGTGGACGGCCGCGTGGGCCAGTAGACCCCCTGCCGGGACAGAGCTGCGGCGAGGTAGGACCCCGGCGAGATCGCCGGAGTTCTACCTCGCCGCGGTGCTACCTCGGCGTCAGACCGCCGCCGCCGTGCGGTCCTGCTCCGCCTGCTGGGCCGCGTCGACGCGGGACGCCCGCACGCGGGACCAGATCACGGCGCCGAAGGCCACGGCCGCCGCCACCAGCGCGATGCCGATGCGGAGCGCGTGGTTGGCGTCCGCCGGGACGCTGATCGCGACGACGGCGGGCGCGATGAGCAGCGCGACCAGGTTCATCACCTTGATCAGCGGGTTGATCGCCGGGCCGGCGGTGTCCTTGAACGGGTCGCCCACGGTGTCACCGATGACGGTGGCCGCGTGCGCCTCGGACCCCTTGCCGCCGTACTTGCCGTCCTCGACGATCTTCTTGGCGTTGTCCCAGGCGCCGCCCGAGTTGGCCAGGAAGATGGCCATGAGCACGCCCGTGCCGATGGCCCCGGCCAGGAAGCCGGCCAGCGGCCCGACGCCGAGCCCGAAGCCCACCGCGATGGGTGCGAACGCCGCCAGCAGGCCCGGGGTGACGAGCTCGCGCAGCGAGTCGCGGGTGCAGATGTCCACGACCTTGCCGTACTCGGGACGCTCGTCGAACGTCATGATGCCCGGGTGCTCGCGGAACTGGCGGCGCACCTCGAACACGATGGCGCCCGCGGCGCGGGTGACGGCGTCGATCGCGAGGCCGGAGAACAGGAACACGGTGGCCCCGCCGAGGATCACGCCCACGAGGGTGACCGGCGAGATGATCTCGTAGCTGAGCATCGAGGTCACGAGGCCGGAGCCGACGTCCCCGACCTGGGCGAGCGCGTGCGACACGGCGTCGGCGTACGAGCCGAACAGCGCCGTCGCGGCGAGCACGGCCGTGGCGATCGCGATGCCCTTGGTGATGGCCTTGGTGGTGTTGCCCACGGCGTCGAGGTCGGTGAGGATCTGCGCGCCCTCCTCGTCGACGTCGCCGGACATCTCGGCGATGCCCTGCGCGTTGTCGCTGACCGGGCCGAACGTGTCCATCGCGACGATGACGCCGACCGTGGTGAGCAGGCCGCAGCCCGCGAGAGCCACGAGGAACAGGGCGAGCGGGACGGAGCCGCCGGCCAGCAGGAACACGCCGCAGATCGCGGCGGCGATGATGCCGGCCGTGTAGACGGCGGACTCGAAGCCCACGCCGATGCCGGAGAGCACCACGGTGGCGGCGCCGGTCCGGGAGGTCTCGGCCACGTGCAGCGTCGGCTTCTTGTCGGTGCCGGTGAAGTAGCCCGTCACCCACAGGATGACGCCCGCGAGGACCACGCCGATGAGCACGGCCAGCGCGGACACGATGCGTGGGTCGGCGGTCACGTCGGTGAGGTCGGCCGTCCCGGTCATCTGACCGAACGACGACGGCAGGTAGACGAAGGCCGCGATCCCGGCCAGCACGGCGCCGACGACGGCGGAGATGTAGAACCCGCGGTTGATCGCCGTGAGCCCGCTCTCGGAGCCGCGGACCCGCGTGATGAACACGCCGAGCAGCGCGACGAACGCGCCGATCGCGGTGACGATGAGCGGGAAGACGAGCCCCTGCTCGCCCATCGCGGCCTTGCCCAGGATCAGGGCGGCCACGAGGGTCACGGCGTAGGACTCGAAGAGGTCGGCCGCCATGCCGGCGCAGTCGCCCACGTTGTCGCCCACGTTGTCGGCGATGGTGGCCGCGTTGCGGGGGTCGTCCTCGGGGATGCCCTGCTCGACCTTGCCGACCAGGTCGGCGCCGACGTCGGCCGCCTTGGTGAAGATGCCGCCGCCCACGCGCATGAACATGGCGAGCAGCGCGGCGCCGAAGCCGAAGCCCTCCAGCACGGCGGGCGCGTCGACGTCGTACACGAGCACGACGAGCGCGGCGCCGAGCAGGCCCAGGCCCACCACGGACATGCCGACCACGCCGCCGGTGCGGAAGGCGATGCGGGCGCCCTCGGCCCGGCCGCCCGGACGGGTGGCGGCCGAGGCGACGCGGACGTTCGCCCGGACCGCGAGCCACATGCCCAGGTAGCCGATCGCGGCGGAGAACCCGGCGCCGAACAGGAAGGCGATCGAGCGGCCGACCCGCACGCCGCCGTCGCCCGGCAGCAGGAAGAGCAGAGCGAACACCACCGCGGCGAACAGCACGAGGGTGCGGAACTGCCGCTTGAGATAAGCGGAGGCACCCTCCTGCACGGCCTGGCCGATGTCCTGCATCTTGGCGGTTCCATCAGGTGCGGCGAGCACCTGGCGGCGCAGCACGAAGGCGCACCCGAGGGCAGCGACCGCGATGACGGCGATCACCGCCACCGTGGTGTAGCTCCCTGCGCCGAAAACAATGCCGTCTTCGAGCATCCGTCCTCCTCGACGAGCTCCGGGGCTGTTCCCCCAGATATGAAATGCCCGGCACAGGCTTGACCCGTGCAAGGCCGATGCGCCCCGCCAGCAACGTCGATGGCGGGAAGAGACCAGAGTCTACCCACATGTGACGACAGTCACTATGTCGGAACATCAAGGGCTCCGCACCCTGGTCAGGGAGGTGCTATCCGGGCCCTGCGGTGTCGGTCAGCACACGGATCTGCTGGATCAGCCGGCCCGAGTCGGTCAGGTCGGGCAGCACCACGTCGGCCCCCGCCTCGGCGAGCCGGTCCGCCGGCGTCGTCCCCGAGGCCACGGCCACGACGCGGGCGCCGCCCTCGAGCCCGGTGCGCACGTCCTCCAGCGAGTCCCCGACGATCACGGTGTTGCCCTTGTGGAACGCGCTCGCGTACTTGTCGCCGGCGCGCCGCTGGGCGACCGCCACCAGCGCGGGGCGGTGCGCGTCGTCGGACGAGTAGCCGCCCACCGCGGCGTCGACGTACTGGTCCATGCCGAAGACGCCGAGCTTGATCCGGGCGTTCTCCTCGAGGTTGCCCGTCAGGACCGTGGTCACCAGGTCAGGCTCGGCCGCGACCGCCTTGAGGGCGCCCATCGCGCCGGGCAGCACGGTCCCGAGGCGGCGCACGTCGTCGATGTGGGCCGCGAAGCGCACCGGGACCGCCGCGAGCATGCGCGGGAGCAGGTGCTCGGCCTCGTGCTCGGGTACCCCGTTGTCGGCCAGCAGGCCGCGGATGGCCAGCGGCATCGTCACGCCGGTCCCCTTGACCGGGAGGCGTTCGGCGGGTCGTCCCACGACCTCGGCGAACGCCTCCCGGTATGCCGTCCGGTCCACGTCCCCGACGTAGACGAGGGTGCGATCGATGTCCCAGAGCACGAGGGCCCTGGCATCGCCGGTCCGGACATCGCCACCGGAGGTGGCAGGGGAGGTCACGACGCCAGGGCCGCGATCCGCTCGGTCAGCACGCGAGCTCCCACGCCGGAGCGCCGGGTGGAACCGCCGCGCCGCAGGTCGGCGGACAGGTCCCGCAGGTGCTCCCGCAGCCGCGCCGACTGCACGGTCTCCGCGATGCTCACCGCCTCCTCGCCCGTGGCGCAGGCCGCGTCGAGGTCGCCGGCCCGGGCGTGCGCCTGGGCCGCCCGGCTGAGGAACAGGCCGTGCGTGCGACGCTCGCCCGCCCGCTCGGCCCGGATCGCGTGCCCGAAGCTCTCCACGGCGCGCGCCGTGTTGCCGAGCGCCAGGTGGGCCGAACCGGACTGGCCGTGGATCTCGCCCTCGTTCATCCAGTACAGCCAGTGCGGGTCGTCCTCGCCGCGGCCACGGGCGCACAGCTCGGAGGCCTCGCCGAGGGCCCGGCGGGCGGCCTCGCCCTCGCCGGCGGCCGCGTGGCCGCGGGCCTGCCGGGTCAGGAGGGTCGCGGAGAGGTGCGGCGCGTCCAGGCGGGCGATCCGACGCCGGCCGGCCTCCGCCGCGCGTACCGCGTCCCGTGGGTCGCCGCTGGAGTATCCGTGGATCGCGAGGTAGGACAGCGCACCCGCGCCGAGCCGGTCGTCGGCCGCCGCGTGCGCGGCCCGCAGGCCGGCGAGCATGTAGGCGCGCGCCGAGTCCGTGCGCCCCGCGTCGAACGCGAACCAGCCCGCCTGCGTGGCGGTGTCCGCGGCGACGGCGGCGAGCAGCCGGCCCGTGACCTCGTCGTACGTGCTGCGCTCCAGGATCCGGACCACCAGGGCGAGGTGGGCGCGGGCCAGGTCGGCGACGGCGCCGCTGCCCGAGCCCTTGTCCATGACCCGCAGCTCGTCGAGCGTGCCCTGCAGGTGCCCGCAGAGCTCCAGCGACACCCGGGTGCCGACCGTGGCCCGGCGCAGCGGCTCGGCCTGCTCGGCGTCCCAGCGCTGGATCATCGAGTTCAGCGCGATGCCCGACGCCGGCCGCGGCGTGTCCGTCCCGGCGGCGTCGCTCATCGCGGTGGCCGACACGGGCCCGTTCGCGTCCGAGGGCAGCCAGTCCGCCGTGCTGTCGGCGACGTGCGCCAGGCGGAGCGCGGTGAGCATGCGGTCGGCCGTCCACGGCAGCGTGGGGTCCGGCGCCGTGGGCGTCACGACCACCGGAGCACTGCTGACCTGGCCGGACGTCGTGGTCCGCGCGGTCTCCGCGGCGTCGGGCAGCGGGCTGATCCCCGGGAGCGGGAGTCGCACCAGGTCCGGCGGTGTGCCCAGCCCCGTGAGGAACTGGACGACGCGCGAGACGTCGGTCAGGCGGCGGTCACCGCACTCCAGCATCGACAGGTAGGACTGGCTCAGCCCCGTCAGGGCTGCCACGTCCTCCTGCCGCAGCGGGACGAGCTGCCGCACCATGCGGCTGACCTGACCGAAGTCCCAGTCGGCGAGCGCCGCGCGGACGGCTTCGTCCTGCCAGACCCGTGCCGGCACGCTGGGCAGCGACACCACGGGAACTGACTCGGTGCGCCGGCACGCGGCACAACGGGCTTCGGAGTTGTAACGGCTGAGGACACAGCCGCATCGGGCGCAGGTGCGTACGGTTGCACGAGGCACAGGGGGCTCCTGAGGGTCCGGCATTTCTCTTTTGCCGAGTTCACGGCTCTGGATGACCACAGTGGTATCACCCCCACGAGGTCCATGCATCTGGACGGTACTAGGTATTTTCTTCCAGACTCACGGACAACCAGGATCGGCCGTTTTCGCAGGTCAGGCCGATTCTTTCTTGGACAAACGTCCAAGTCATGTCCGTATTGCATCAAATGTATACCCGGACAGAACCAACGGAAACATGCAAAAGCGCAGGTCGCCCCGATCAACCGTCCTTCTCGCCTCGTAGCGGGACGATTCGGCTTTTCACCCCCCGAGGACGGCCCTCATCGCGCGCGAGAGGTACCACGGATCGACCACCGCGGTGAGCTCACGGGCCGAGTGCATCGACAAAATTGGCACTCCGACATCGACAGTGCGAATGCCCAGCCGGGTCGCCGAGATGGGTCCGATCGTGGACCCGCACGGCACGACGTTGCTGGAGACGAACTCCTGGGTGGGCACCCCCGCGTCGCGGCACGCCGCGTTCCAGGCGGCCGCGCCGTGCGCGTCCGTGGCGTAGCGCTGGTTCGCGTTGATCTTGAGGATCGGGCCGCCCCCGGCGACGGGGTGGTTGGCCGGGTCGTGCCGCTCGGGGTAGTTCGGGTGCACCGCGTGCCCGACGTCGGACGACACGTGCAGTGACGCCGCGAACGCGCGCGAGCGCTCGTCGGGCGTGGCGCCCACCGCCGTGGAGACGCGGACCAGCACCTCCTCCAGGAACGGCCCCGCCGCGCCGGAGCGGGAGGCGCTGCCGATCTCCTCGTGGTCGAAGGCCGCGAACATCTCGACGCTCGCGCCCTTACCGACCTCCGGGCCCGCGGCCCGGCCGAGCAGCGCCGTCAGCCCCGCGTGCGTGGAGAGCAGGTTGTCGAGCCGCGCGGACGCGAACAGGACCTGCCCCGCGCCGAAGGCCCGGGCCGGCTGCGTCTCCGCCAGCACCACGTCGTAGCCGCCGATGTCCGCGGGGTCGACGCCGGCGTCCCCCGCGAGCGCCGCCAGGACGTCCGCGCTCTGCGCGTCGCCGAGGCCCCAGACGGGCTGGGTGTGGCGCTGCTTGTCGAGGGCTAGCCCGTTGTCGTTGACACCCCGGTCCAGGTGGATCGCGAGCTGCGGGATGCGCAGCATCGGGCCGGTGCGCACCAGGTGCTCGGTGCCGTCGTGCGTGACGATCCGCCCGGCCAGCTCCAGCTCGCGGTCGAGCCAGGAGTTGAGCAGCGGACCGCCGTAGACCTCGACCCCGACCTGCCACCAGCCGCCCGCGCCGCGCGTCGTCGGCTTGGGCTTGAGCTTGAAGCCCGTGGTGTCGGTGTGCGCGCCGACGATGGTGAACGGCGTGGTGGGGCCGGCGGCGTCGGGCACGGTGAAGGCGATGACCGAGCCGTCACGGACGACCACGTAGCGCCCGCCCGGGGTGACGCCCCAGGCGGCGTCCTCGGCGAGGAGCGTGAAGCCCGCCGCCTGCGCGCGCCGGGCCACCTCGGCGGCCGCGTGGTAGGACGACGGCGACGCCGCGATGAACTCGCCCAGGTCGGCCGCGTGGTCGCGAGCCTCCTGGGGGACGACCGCGGGCTGGACCGGGTCGATCCGCTCTGCTGCGGGCTGGTCTGCTGCGGACTGTGCGTGGGTGAGTGTCTGGTCCGTCATCCGGCCATTATCTCCGCCCGTGCCGGTCCCCCGGCCCACGGGTCAGACGCTCAGGTCCCCCGGGGACCTGAGCGCCTGACCCGTCTAGCGGTTACTGGCCGGCGACGTAGTACCGCCACGTGCCGTCCGCGGCGGCGATACCGATCCGCGGCCCGAGGTACGTCCCGTCGGCCCGCTGCGCCGCTGCCTCCTCGGCCGTCAGCAGACCGACGGCCACGACCTCGTCCCACGCCTCGTCCGAGTCGGCGAATTCCTCGGTGGCGACGCGGGGCTGGACGATCGTCTCGTTTCCGTCCGGCCCGGTGCCGTACGCCCTGCTGGTGCTGGCCAGCAGGGTGACGAGCGTCCGGTAGTGCTGCACGCCCGACTCGGGAAGGGCGAAGGTCTGTTCAGGGGTCTCGTCGTCGGGCATGAGCTCCGTCCCCGAAGCGTTCGCCAGGTCGACCAGCCCGTCGACGTCGCACTCCAGCGCCGCGACCATGATGTCTCCGGCGGTCGCCGTCGCGGCCTCCCTCGACGGGCCCTCGCCCTGGAAGACCGGGTCGTAGCCCGTCGCCGAGCACTCGGGCCCCGTGTCCCCGGCGACGGGGGTCTCCGGCTCCAGGGACACCCAGAGCCGGGAGACGCCGTCGGGCACGTCGGGCAGCCGGATGTCGATGGTCTCCCCGCTGCGGTTCTCGGACAGGGCGCCCACGGCCGAGCCTGCCTCGTACCCGTCGCAGGTGATCTGGCTGGCCGCGATCACCTCACCGGTCGACGGCAGGACCAGCTCGATCGGGAGCAGGTCCTCCGGGTCGGAGCTGGCACAACCGCCCATGACCCGCATCGGGGTGTCCGACGAGTAGTCGAGCTGGGTCATCTCCGCGGTGACCAGGTCGGTGGTGCGGTCCAGCTCGAAGCGTGAGACCTGGCCCTCGACCGGGTCGGGGAACTCGACCGCCGGTTCGGCGGCACGGGGCTCGCCCGGGCTGTGCGCGCCGTCGGCGTCCAGGCGGACCTGGACCGGGTCGCTGACCGTCGTGGCCCACTGCCCGTCGATCCGCGGGAAGGCCACCACGCGCACCTCGTAGTCGCCCTCGGGCAGCGGTGTCTTGTGCTGCAGGTCGCCGTACTCCCTGCCCGGCACGCACGTCGACATCGAGGTGCCGAGGGCCGCGACGGAGCTCGCACCGGTACCGACGAGCGGTACCGGCAGCTCGTCCTGGCCGGTCCACTCGTCGAAGACGTTCGGCCCCAGGTCGAGCACCACGCCGTCCTGGCTCCACACCAGGACGGGCGCGACGTCGAGCGTGCCCTTCCCGTCCTGGAACGCCGTCGCCATGCCCCATGACCTCGACCGTTCGTCATCCAGGTCGTCCGTCCGGGTGTAGATGTCACCGGCCGGCGTCACCGACCAGCCCTGGGCCGTGGTCTCCAGGTCCGCCACCGGCATGCCGCACGTCAGGTCGCTCCACTCCAGCCAGGGCGGCTGGTAGCCGTCCCGCACCTGGAACGCCGGTGCCGACGTGGGCGACCCGGAGGCGGGCGACCCCGGCAGCACCTCGCCGTCGTCCGGCGGCGCGAGCTGCGTCGCGCCCAGCGCCACCACGGCCGCGAGCGCCAGTGCGCCACCCCCCAGCCCGCCCAGCTTGGCCCCGCGCCGCAGGCGCACCCGCCTGCTCATGGCCGGTATCGCCGCCGCGGGCCCGGTCGGCGACGCCGGGTCCACGCCGTCCGCCATCGCGCCGAGGGTCTGCGCCAGCAGGCCCGAACCGGCGGGGTCCACCCAGCCGTGGTCCTGGTCCTTGGCGTCGTCGTGCCGGTTCATCGCTGGTTTCCTTCCGTCGTCGCATCCACTGGTTCGAGCACGTCGCGCAGGGTGCGCAGGGCGTCGTGCAGGTAGCGCTTGACCGTGCCCGGCGCCGTGCCCATCGAGTCCGCGACCTGCGCGATCGTCATGTCCTCGAAGTAGCGCAGCACTACGGCCGCGCGCTGCCGGGGCGCGAGCCGGGCCAGCGCGTGCACGACGTCGGCCCGCGCCGTGATCCCGGAGTCGGGGAACGGGACGTCGTCCACGGCGACGCGCGGGGCGATGTCGGCCCACCGCTTGGTACGCCGCCAGCCGTCCAGGTACAGGTTCAGCACCATCCGGCGCACGTACGCCTCGGGGTGCTGCACCGCCCAGCCCCGGCCCTCGCCGTCGTCCCCGTCCCCGTCCAGGGGCACCGCACGCATGCCCGACGCCGCGCGGCCGCGCCGTCCGCCCCGTCCCACCAGGCGCGAGCAGTACCGCACCAGCGCCTCCTGCACCAGGTCCTCGGCCTGCCGCACATCGCCGCACAGCGTGTAGGCGTACCCCACGAGCGCTCCGCCGCGCTGTGCGGCGAGCCTCTCCAGGTCTTCGTGCCAGCCCATCACCGGCTCCTTCCTGCCGTCCTGACCGTGTCGACGAACCAGGTCGCCAGGAGGTTGTGGCGCGTACGGACCCATTCTGCGGGCCGGGGCCCGTTCCGCCGGGGCCCGTTCCGCCGGGACCTGTTCCGCCGGGGCCGTCCGGGCCAGGATGAGGACATGGGCGAACCGGTGGACAACCCTGTGGACGACGTCGAGGCCGCCTCGGCGGCGTACCCGCGCCGGTTCCGCGCCGCCGAGGCGCGCGGGCGGCGGATCGGTCGCCCGCTGCGCGTGCTCGGGCGGGTACGTGGCGTCGACGAGGCCCTTCTCGCCCGGATCGGCCGCGCCTTCTCCGAGGAGGACGACGCCGGGGCGGCGCTCGCCGCCGCCATGCGGCTCCCGGCCGGCGACCCGGGACGGGTCACGCACGCGCAGCTCCGGGCGGCGCTCGCGGCCCCGCCGCCTGACCCGGTGCCGGCGCCGGTGCCGGGCCGTGACAGCGAGCTCGGTCCATTGCACCCAGATCGGTCGGTTGACGGACCGATCTCGGTGCAAGCGACCGATCTCAGCGACGAGGCCCAGCACCCGCCCGCGCTCCGGCGGTTCCTCGCCGAGGTCACCGCCGTGCCCGCGTGGGTGGACTGGGACCTGGTCGAGCAGGGGGCCGCGGTGCAGCGGCGGCTCGGGCAGAACGCGGGCGACGTGCTGCTCCAGCTCTCGCTCGTGGGCGGGTACCGGTTCGGCGGGCCGACCGACCTGCTCGTGGCCACCGGCGCCCTGACCGGCGGGACGCTGCGGCGGCTCGCCGAGACCCAGGAGTGGACGGTCGGGCTGTCCGAGCCGGGCGCGCTGCGGCCCTTCGCCCCCGCGTGGCGCGCGACCCTGCACGTCCGGGTCATGCACGCCCTGGTCAGCGCGTCGTTCGCGGACCGGCTGGGCACGGCGGGTTCCGGCACGGAGGGTCCGGGCACGGAAGGTTCGGGCACGGCGGGGTCGGGCACCGCCCGCTGGGACACCGCCCGCTGGGGCCTGCCGATCAACCAGGCCGACCAGGCGGCGACCCTCGGGCTGTTCGACGGCACCCTGATCCTGGGCTGCCGGGCGCTGGGGGTGCCCGTCCCGCCGTCGGACAGTCGGGCCCTGATGCACCTGTGGAAGTGGGTGGGGCACCTCATGGGCGTGCACCCGGACTTCCTCGTCGACGACGAGTGGGCGCGGCACCGCCTCAACCAGCACGTGCTGCTGGCCCAGGCCGGGGTGTCGGACGCCGGGCCGAAACTCGCTCAGGCGGTCGTCGCCGCGCAGGCCGAGCGGACCTACCGCGGGCCGGCGTGGTGGCAGCCGGCCCGGGCGTGGTTGGAGCGGGAGCGCCTGCTGTCGATGCTCACGACGTTCCTCGGGGTGCGCAGCATGCGCGAGCTCGGCCTGCCGCTCCGTCCGCCGTGGGCGCACGCCTACCTGCTGCCGCTCAACACGTGGCGGTACCGCGTGCTCGGCCGGCTGCCCGGCGGCCCCGAGCGCCTGGAGCGCTGGGGCCGCCGGCGCAGCGCCGCGATCGTCGCGAGCTACCGCGCGCGGCCCGTCCCGTCCTCGAGCGTGACGCGCTCCGGCTCGGACACGGCGAGCCAGACGACGTCGTCCGCACCGAACACCGGCATCACGGCGTAGACGTCGTAGGTGCCGCCTTCGCGCAGGTGGGTGTACACCACCGGGAAGTCGTCCTCCGAACCCTCGATCTCGCCCGCGCACGGGTTGGTGGGCCCCGTCAGTGCCTCGAGGTCCCACGGCCCCTCCGGAGCACCACCCTCGGGTGCGTAGTAGCTCAGGTTGGAGGCGCTGTTGGCGGGGAGGTCGACCACCACGCCGTCCTGCACCCAGACCAGCATCGGGTCCAGGTAGCCGCCGAGCGCGGCGGCGTCACCGGTGAGCCGGGTGCTCGCCCGCCAGCCGTCCGCGTCCTGCCGCGCGCCCAGGTCACTGGTCGTCTCGAGGTCGAAGCCCCCGTCCGGTGCGGCCAGCAGGTCGTCGACGGCCATCCCGCAGTGCGCGTCGAGCCCCTGGATCTGGAAGCTGTCGAGCCAACCCTGCGGCACGTACCCGTCGACGTAGGTCGCGGTGATCGGGTCCGGCTCGTTCGTCACGACCGAGGACGCGCTCGGGTCGGCGCTCGGTTCCACGGCCGCGGCGCCCGAGGGCACCGGATCGGGGGTGCCCGACGGCGACGGTGACGGCGACGGGCTCACCGACGCCGTCGGGCTCGGCGAGCTGCGCGTCGTCGGGATCTCCGACGGCACCGGGCCCGTCTCCGTGGCCTCGATCGTGGGGCGTCCGGGCAGCGGCTCGGACCGCGTGAAGGTCGAGGCCTGCGCGGCGCTGAACGCGAGCGCGCCCACGACGGCGGCCGTGCCCAGCCCCATCACGCCGGCCTTGGCGACCCGCCAGGTCCGCACCCTGCGCCGCAGCAGCCCGAGGTTCTCCTCCGGCGCGCTGGGCACGTCGGTCGGAGTGGCGCCCGAGACCAGCGCGTCGATGGTCTGCCGCAGCACGTCGCGGCCGATGCCCAGGTCGTCGGCGCCGTGGTCGTCGTGCCCGCTCATCGCAGCTCTCCCTCCGGCACGAGGACCCCGCGCAGCGCGCGGATCCCGTCGGCCAGGTGTCTCTTGATGGTGCCCTCCGCGATGCCGAGCGTCGCGGCGATCTGGGGCACGGTGAGGTCGTCGTAGAAGCGGAGCACCACGCAGGCACGCTGGCGCGGGCTCAGGCCGCGCAGCGCGACGGTCACGTCGGCGCGGGCGGTGATGTCCGACGCGGGCGCGCGCACCCGGTCCTCGACGGCCACCTTGGGCTGGGCCTTGCGCCACAGAGTGAACCGCCGGGCCTCGTCGAGATAGAGGTTGAGCATCGTCCGGCGCACGTACGCCTCGATGCCTGCGTGCTGCCCGCCCTCGTTCAGCGGGAACTCCGTGAACCCCTCGGCACCCGCCGCCTCCGGGCGGCGGAACCGCCGGAACACGCGCACCAGCGCATCCTGCACCAGGTCCTCCGCGCGGCGCACGTCGCCCGTCAGCGCATAGCCGTACCCCACGAGCGCGCGGCCCCTGCGGGTCACGAGCTCCGTGAGCTCGTCGTCCCAGCGCGCGCTCATCGCGGGGCCTGCCCTGACCCGGTCACGTCGTCTGCCCCATCACGTTCTCGTCCCCTTACCCTGCGGTTCCTGCGCCCCGCTCATGCCCATATACGAGCGGGGCGCAGGAACCGTTGGGACACGGACCGAACTTTTTCGGCCGGAATCGTCGTCCGCCCGGGCAGGCCGGTCCCTGCCCGACGACGGCGGGGTCAGTCGCTGGCGGAGTAGTACCGCCAGGTGCCGTCCTCGCCGATGCCGATCACCATGCCGGTGTACCCGAAGGTCGTGTCGGCCCGCTGCGAGTCTGCCTGCTCCTGCGTGAGCAGGCCTGCGTCCACCACCTCCTGCCACGCGTCGTCCGAGTCGCGGAACTCCTCGGTCGAGACGCGCGGCCAGACGACCGTCGGGACGCCCTCGCTCTCGCCCGCGACGGCGCCAACCGTGCCGGTCAGCAGCCGGACCAGGGTCTCGTAGTGCCCGCTGTCGGTGTCGGGCAGGGCGAAGGTCTGCTCAGCCGTCTCGGTGGTGGACATGAGCTCCGTGCCGTCCTGGTTCGCCAGTCCCATGAGCTGGTCGGAGTCGCAGGCCAGGGCCGCGTCCACGATGGCGGCCGCCTTGGTCCCGGCCCCCTCGCTCGGCGAGTTCGCCGGGTCGTAGGCCAGGTCGAGGCCGTCCGCCGAGCACGCTCGGGCGGCCTCGCCGCCGTTGCCGCCACTGCCGCCGGTGTTCGGGGCGAGGGTCGCCCAGAACCGCGCGACGCCGTCCGGCACGCTCGCCAGCCGGATGTCCACGACCTCCTCGCCGCCGCCCACCACGGACGGCGACACGAACCGCTCGCCGTCACAACGGACCTCGAAGGACGCGAACGACTCGTTGGTGGACGGCTGCACCATCTCGATCGACACCGTGTCCGCCGGGTCGGCGCTCTCGCACTCGGCGGTGACGACCGGCGTGCCGGTCGTCACGTACCCGAACTGCGTCAGCCGCGCGGAGACCCAGTCCGTGCTGCGGTCCAGCACGAACCGCGACAGCTCGCCCTCGACGGGCTCCGGCGGCTCGATCGTCGCGGCGCCGCCGCCCGTGCCGGTGGGGCTGTGCGCGCCGTCGGCGTCGAGGCGGACGTCGACCGGCTCGCTCACCGCCGTTGCGAACGCCCCCGAGGCGGTCTGCGGGAAGGCGACCACCCGCACCTCGTAGTCGCCCGCAGGCAGGGGCGTGTCGAAGGTGTCGCGGGTCTCGGTCTCGACGGGCGCGCACGTGGTGAACGCACCCCCTTGGGCCTCGGTGACGTCGCCACCCTCGGAGCTGAGCAGCGGCGCACTCATGACGGATCCGTCGAACACGTTCGTCCCCAGGTCGACCACCACGCCGTCCTGGCTCCACACCAGCACCGGCGGGACGTCGAGCGACCCTCCGGTGCCCGCGACGAGCGCCGACATGCCCCACGACGTCGAGGGCTCACCGCCCATCTCGGACGTCACCGCGTAGATGTCACCGCTCGAGGAGGACGTCCAGCCCTGCGCCGTCGTCTCCAGGTCCGCCACCGGCATGCCGCACGACAGTCCGGCGTCGAGGTCCGCGATCCACGAGGGCACGTACCCGTCCTGGATCACGCTCGTCGCGGGCGGTCCCGACGGCGACGGCTCGCCGGTCGGTTCCGCGGACCGGTTCGGGGCCACGATCTCGGTGGGCGACCCCGGCAGCACCGGGTCGGCGCTGTTCCACAGCGGCGTCTGCGTGACGCCGAAGGCGAGCACGCCCGCCACCACCAGGCTGGCGCCGGCGAGGCTGCCGACCTTCGCGGCACGACGCCGTCGCACGCGGTCGCGCACCACCCCGAACGAGACGTGCAAGTCATCCACCTCCCCTCCGGGCATCGCGTCGGCGGCGCCATGGAGTGCGCCGCTCAGGAAGTCGTTCTGGTCGGAACGGTCGTTCAGGTCGTCGAGGCTCATCGGGCGGCCCTCCCTTCGGCGGGTCGGAAGTCGTCGGGGCGCAGGATCTCCTGCAGGTTCTTGGTCGCGTCGGACAGGTACCGCTTCACCGTGCCCTGGGCGGTACCCAGGGCGTCCGCGATCTGCGGCACCGTCATGTCCTCGAAGTAGCGCAGCACGACGCAGGCGCGCTCCCGGGCGCCGAGCTTCGCGAGCGCCGTCATGACGTCGACCCGCGCCGACGCCGCCTGGTCGGCGCCGCGGGTGCTGGTGTCGTCCGCCATCAGGTGCTTGATACCGGACCAGCGCTGCCGCTTGCGGTAGCCGTCCAGGTAGATGGTCAGGACCGCCCGCCGCACGTAACCCTCCACGTTGGTGAACGGTGAGTCGAGGTCGTGCGCCGAGCTGCCCGCCGTCACGCCCACCCCGCCGCCCCGGCCGGGGCGGCGGAGCCGCGAGTAGACCTTCACCAGTGCGTCCTGGACCAGGTCCTCGGCGAGCGCCCGGTCGCCGGAGAGCATGTAGGCATAGCGGACCAGCGCGCTGCCGCGCGTCCTCATGAGCTCATCGAGCTCGTTCTCCCATACCGCCATGGCCACCTCCCCGGTGCGTGTGTGCTGTCATCGTCTCCACACACCCCATGACGCGCACCGGGGAGCTTTCGTTGGTCACTCGCCGATGTAGTAGTCGGCGAACGCCTCCGTGGCCAGGTACTGCGGTTCGCCGTCCGAACCCGGGTCGATCTCGGTGAAGGCGTAGAGGGTGTAGCCGCCGTCCGGCAGCCCGGCGTCGGGATCGGTGAGGCAGGTCAGGTCCGGCTCCACGGGGACGACGACGGAGGTGTCGCCCCCGGCGTCGACCCGGAGGTCCTCCGCCGGCTCGGACCAGACGTCCCGGCCCACCCCGACCACGCGTCCGGCGCTGAGCCAGACCAGGGTGACCGGCGTGCGGGTGGTGTCGACGGCCTCGCCCGCGGTCTCCTCGAACGTGGCCGTCACCTCGGTGGGGGTGAGGGACGCGCCGCTGGTGTCCGCCGACAGCTTCAGGTTCCCGCGCTCGTTCGGCACGTGCGTGCCCTGCGGGATGTCCGACGCGTGGACGCCGCAGGCCAGGCGGGTGCCCTCCAGCCACTCGGGCTGGTAGCCGTCGCGGATGTCGACGGTCAGCGGCTCCTCGGCGGGTACGTCGACCTCCGGCACCGCCAGGGTGACGGGCTCGCTGACGGCCATCTCGCCCCCGTTGCCCTCGTTCCACGGCATGACCGCGTAGACGTCGTAGGTGCCGGCCGGGCGTGACTCCAGGAAGGTCTCGGTGATCATGCCGACCGTCCAGTCCCCGCACGCCGTGGCGGCGGCGGCCTCGGCGACGTCGTCCTGGGACTTTCCGGCGTCGGGCAGCATGTAACCGCCCTCGTGCCAGCCCGCCCCCAGGTCGACCACCTGGCCGTTCTGCGCGAAGACCAGCATGGGGTAGCCGCCGTCCAGCGCCGGACCCTCGGCGTCCGTGCGGGTGATGCGGACCGGGGCGGTGAGCCCGTACTCGTCCACCGTCAGGTCGCCGGTCAGCTCCAGCTCCACCAGGTCGGAGGTGGACGTCAGCTCCGTGACCTCCATGCCACAGCGGTACTGGGGGCCGTGCTCGGTCCACTGCATCGGCGCCCAGCCGCCGACGGCCGCGTTCGACACCTCAGGGCTCTGCGTCGCCGGGACCACCGGCTCGGACAGGAGCCGCGACGGCCCCCACAGGGCCGCCATCGCCAGCAGGCCCGCGAGCACCAGCGAGGCGCCGCCCAGCGCGCCCACCTTCACCGCGCGACGGCGGCGCACCATGCCGGAGACGGCGTCGAGCCGCTCGTCCAGCGCCGTGTCCATCTCCGGCACCGTGATCTCCGCGAGCGAGCCGCGCAGCACCTCCATCGCGTTGGACAGGTGCCGCTTGATCGTGCCCTGGCTCGTGCCGAGGGTCTGCGCGATCTGCGGCACCGTCATGTCCTCGAAGAACCGCAGCACCACCGACTCGCGCTGCCGCGGCGAGAGCTGGGCCAGCGCCGCCCCGACGTCGACCCGCGCCGTCGCGACGCGCTCCGCCGCGGGCGCGCGGTCCTCGTCGGCCAGCAGGTGCTTGATACCCGTCCAGCTCGTCTGCCGCCGGTAGCCGTCCAGGTAGATGGTCAGCATCGCCCGGCGCACGTACGCCTCCGCGTTCGTCAGCCGGGGCTGGTCCAGGTCCACGACCTGCCCGTTGTCCGACAGCTCCCGCGGCCGGCGTAGGCGCGAGAACACCTTGACCAGCGCGTCCTGCACCAGGTCCTCGGCCTGCGTCCGGTCCCGGCACAGCGTGTACCCGTACCCGACCAGCGCGCGGCCCCGCCGCGCCATGAGCTCCTCGAGCTCGCTCTCCCACTGCGCCATGTGTGACGTCCCCTCTCGCTTTCATCCTCCCTGACGGGCGGGAACGCGAGAACGATGATGCTGGGGTCGAGGCAATCTGCGGGAGCTCGTGGACGCGGCCGGGCGCGCCCAGGACGGCGCCGCGAGAGTCGGCTACGGAGCCACGCCGCTGTCCAGGTCCACGGTGATCGGGTCGCTGACCAGGAGGGCGTCCCTGAAATCGGCAGGGTCGGCGACGATCGCGAGCAGCTCGTACCGCCCGCCAGCACGTTCGTTCTCGTACCTAAAAGTGTCTTCGACCAGCGTGTCCGCTCGGCAGGACGACGCGTTCCCGGCGTCGGCCGGCCCGGTCCAGGTCCCCTGCTCGACGAGCGCCCCGGGTGCCTCGTCGTTGTTCAGATCGCCCCAGTGGGTTGGGAGGTCGACGATCCGACCGTCGTGCGCCCAGACGATCAGCGGCGAGGTCATGGAGGCGAAGTCCTCGTCGAAGATGCCGTCCGGTACCTCGCCGGAGATCGTCACCGGCAGGCTCCAGAACGAGGTGTGCCCATCCGCCTCGGCCGCCAGGTCGCCGCTGATCTCGATGTCGAACGTGCCCGTGTCCATCGCCTCCAGCTCCTCGACCGGCATGCCGCAGTACACCCCGGCGTCCTCGGGCCAGCTCGCCGGCACGTACCCCGGCGTGTACTCGATCTTGTCGTCGGCGGGCAGCGGCTCCGACCGGATCCAGGGCTTGACCGCGAACGCGCCCCACGCCAGCACCAGGGCCAGCACCATGGACACACCGGCCATGGCGCCCACCTTCGCCGTCCGACGGCGGCGCACCGCGCCGGCCACCACGTCCAGCCGCTCGTCCAGCGTGCTGTCCATCGCGGGAGTGACGATCTCGGCGAGCGCCCCGCGCAGCACCTCGATCGCCTCGGACAGGTACCGCTTGATCGTGCCCGGCCGGGTGCCCAGCGCCTCGGCGATCTGCGGCACCGTCAGGTCGTCGAAGAACCGCAGCACCACCGCCTCGCGCTGGCGCGGGGAGAGCCGGGCAAGGGCCACGCCGACGTCCACCCGCGCCGTGGCGACCCGGTCCGCACCGGGCGCGCTGTCGTCGGCGGCCAGGAGGTGCTTGAGGCCGGTCCAGTGGTTGTTCCGCCGGTAGCCGTCGAGGTAGATCGTCAGGATCGCCTGGCGCACGTAGGCCTCGGCATTGGTCAGCCGGGGCTCCTCCAGGTCCACGACCTGCTGCCCGCCGTCGGCCGTCCCGGAGCGACGGCGCAGGCGCGAGAACACCTTGACCAGCGCGTCCTGCACCAGGTCCTCGGCCTGCGCCTTGTTGCGGCACAACGAGTACGCGTACCCCACCAGCGCCCCGCCACGTCTCGTCGCCAGCTCCGCGAGCTCGGCCTCCCACTGCGCCATCGAAGCGCCTCCTCTCCCCGTTCGTGCTCCCTGACGGACGGCGCGTCGAAAACGATGCGGCGCGTCAGGCACGGAGGGCGGAACCGCCGAGGAGCGACGGTACGGCACCGATGAGTTCCGCCGGCCCGGGTGGTCCGCACCGCATGAGCACCTACCGCGTCGAGACGCGCCCCGAGACGACCACGGCCGGCATCACCGGCACCGTGCCGATGACTGAGATCGGGCGGATCGCGGACCGCATCCCCGAGATCGCCGGCTGGCTCGCCGAGCGCGGCTCGCACCCCGGCGGCGCCCCGTACTTCCGCTACCGCGTGATCGACATGGCGGCCGACCTCGTCGTCGAGGTCGGCTTCCCGGTGCCCGACGGCGCCGCGCTCGCGTCGGGGGGCGACGTCGCCGTGGGCAGCATCCCGGCCGGGCGCTACGTGACGACCGTCCACCACGGCCACCCCGACGGACTGGTCGACGCCACCGGCGCGCTCCTGAGGTGGGCCGCCGAGGAGGGGCTCACGTTCGACCGGCACGACACCGACGCCGGCGACGCGTGGGCGGGCCGGTTCGAGTTCTACCTCACCGACCCCGCGGAGCAGCCCGACATGGCGCAGTGGGACACGGAGCTCGCGTTCAAGCTGGCCGACTGAATCCGGCTGGCCGCCCATCCCCTTTGAGGCCCGGCTTTCTTCGCTTTGAGCCTCGGCGGCCCACCTCAGGAG
>NZ_JBHWZO010000037.1:0-31618 GCF_042728455.1 Promicromonospora sp. NPDC060204 | reverse complement strand
ACTCCGCATGGAGTGGGAGGCGCCGTTCTGTTTGCGCATGAGCAGAGAGCGCCTCGACCCGCCTCACCCAGGTGATTTCTCGTGCCTCGGCCGCATTTCACACCAGGAACGATCGAGCCGTGGACGGCGGGTTGCCAACGGTGCTGATCGGGCCATCATGACCTCAGACTCGACCCTGAGGGAGGCTGGATGACCAGCTCGTTCGGACCGCTCCTGCGGAGCCTGCGACAGTCCGCACGTCTGACGATCGAGGAGCTCTCGCACGCCTCAGGTGTGAGCGTGCGCGCCATCGGCGACATGGAGCGCGGCGTCAGCCGCGGACCTCAGCGGCGGACGGTGCAGGCGCTGGCCGAGGCGCTCACGCTCGACGACGAGCAGCGCGGCGAGCTGGCCGATGCCGCCAGGGCGGGGCGACCGCGAACGGCCGGCGAGCTGCCGGAGCGCTCGGGGTGGTACGAGCTGCCCCGAGGCCTGAGCGACTTCGTCGGACGCGCGCCCGAGCTGGAGCTGCTGTGCGAACGCGGACGGGCGACGTCCGCGGACGGTCTCGCTCCGATCGCGGTGGTGCACGGTGCGGCAGGCCTGGGCAAGACGGCGTTCGCCGTGCGGGTGGCCGAGCTGCTCCGTGACACGTTCCCCGACGGGCAGCTCTACGTGGACCTGCGGGGTGTCGACCCCGAACCCATGGCGGCCGCAGAGGCCCTGCACCGGCTGCTGCGGGCTCTGGGCCTGGACCCGCGCACCATCGCCGAGGACGAGCAGGAGCGGGCGGGCCAGCTGCGCGCCGTCATGGCGGAGCGACGCTGCCTGCTGGTGCTGGACAACGCGGCCGACGAGGCACAGGTGCGGCCCCTGCTCCCGGCGCAGGGCGCGGGAATGGTGATCTTGACCAGCCGCCGCGCCCTGGGCGGCCTGGAGGGAGTCACCAGGGTTCCGCTGGCGCCGTTCTCGCAGGACGAGTCCGCTCAGCTCCTGCGGGCCATCTCGGAGGGCACAGCTGACAGCGAGGTCGAGGAGACCGGACGGGTGTCGCGGCTGTGCGGGCACCTGCCCCTTGCCCTGCGGATCGCCGGCACCCGCCTGGCTTCCCGGCCCGGATGGACGATGGGGCACCTGGCGGACCGGCTGGCGGACGAGGACCGCCGGCTGGCGAACCTCACGGCCGGCGACGTCGGGGTGGAGGCGGCCTTCGCCCTGTCGTACCTCGCTCTGTCCTCGCAGGCCAAGGAGGCCTTCCGTCGGCTGGCGCTCGCCCCGACGGTCGACTTCGGCGCGGCGATCGCAGCGGTGCTCATCGAGGCAGACCTGTACGACGCCGAGGACCAGCTCGACGAGCTGGTGGAGCTGGGACTGCTCCAGCACGAGGGCGCCGACCGCTACCGGTTCCACGACCTGATCCGGCTGTACGCGAGCCGGCGGCTGCAGGAGGAGGAACCCGCCCCGGCCCGGGCAGCGGCCCAGGGACGGATGGCCGACTGGCTGGTGGGGACCGCGACCGCCGCAGGCCGGTTGTTCGAGGCCGGCGACGGCGAGCTGCCGCCCCACGACGACGGCCTGGTCCGGCTCACCACGTCCGACGAAGCACGGGCCTGGCTCCAGGTCGAGAGCGACGCCTGGCTGGCGGGCCTGCGGCTGGCGGCCGCCGCAGGCGGGGACCAGCAGGTGGCCGATCTCGGTGAGGCGATGCGCTGGTTCGCCGCCGAGGTGCAGCACCGGTCGGACGACTGGCTGGAGATGTTCGGGCTGACCCGTGCCGCCGCGGCACGGCTGCCCGACCGCCGGAAGGCGCTCTGGCACATGAACCGCCACGTCTGGGCCTTGCTCAGCGTCAAGTCGCTGCAGGGAGAAGCGGCGGTGAAGGAAGCGGTGGAGCGGGCGATGGAGGTCTACCGGCTCGCCGAGGACCTCGGCGCCGCGACGGAACAGGCGGACGCGATCTGCAACGCGGCCGAGGGCTGGCGGGCCCTCGGCGAGGCCGACCAGTCGCTGCGGGCCTACTCCGAGGGGCGCGAGCTCGCCCGGGAGGCCAGCTATCACGACACCTAC
Source organism: Promicromonospora sp. NPDC060204 (assembly GCF_042728455.1). Classification (NCBI taxonomy): domain Bacteria; kingdom Bacillati; phylum Actinomycetota; class Actinomycetes; order Micrococcales; family Promicromonosporaceae; genus Promicromonospora; species Promicromonospora sp. NPDC060204. Next base: position 29,572 of record NZ_JBHWZO010000037.1, on the reverse strand, counting down.
TACTGGGCCACCAACGGAGTCGCGCTGGCACTCGCCCAGGCTGGCAAGCGGGACGAGGCCATCGAGATCTACCGGTCCCTGCTGAAGGACATCGACCGCCGCTCGACCCTCACCATCGCAGCGCTCTACTCCCGCACGGCCACCCTGGTGCACCTCTCCGGAGCCCTCATCCTCGAGGAACGTTTTCGCGAGGCGATCGACGTCGTGGAGCCGGCCCTGGGTGAGACCACCTCGCAGAGCAACGAGGTGACGTCGATGCTGCACTGGAGACTGAGCCGGGCGTACGCCGGGCTCGGCGCGGACGACGAGGCCCGCAAGCACCTGACCCGGACGCTCGAGACCGCCGAGACGTACTACGGGCCCTGGCAGCCCAAGTATCTCGACACTGCAAGAGCGATGCTGGCGGCCCTCGAGGTCGGCCCCGCATGACGGTCCGGCCGCCGTTCGGGCCGCTCCTGCGCAGCCTGCGGCAGTCGGCGCGGCTGACGATCGAGGACCTGTCCCACGCCTCGGGCGTGAGCGTACGAGCGATCGGCGACATGGAGCGCGGTGTCAGCCAGGGACCGCAACGGCGGACGGTGCAGGCACTCGCCGACGCCCTGGGGATCGACGACGAGCAGCGAGCCGAGCTCGCCGACGCCGCCAAGGCAGGCCGGCCCCGGACGACGGCCGGCCCCGCCGCCGAGCGGTCGGCTTCCCCCGGGCTGCCCCGCGGGCTCAGCGACTTCGTGGGCCGGACGGCGGAGCTCGAGCTGCTGGCCGAGAGGGCTCGGTCGGCGTCAGCGAACGGTCCCACCCCGGTCGTCGTCGTGCACGGAGCGGCAGGACTGGGCAAGACGGCGTGCGCGGTGCGGGCGGCCGAGCTGTTGCACGAGAGGTTCCCCGGTGGCCGGCTCTACGTGGACCTGCGGGGTGTGGACCCCGAGCCGATGACCACGACGGAGGCGTTGCGCCGGCTGCTGCTCGCCGTCGGCCTGGACGCCCGCGCGATCGCGGAGGACGAGGACGAGCGGGCCGGTCAGCTCCGGGCCGTCCTGGCGGACCGGAGCTGTCTGGTGGTGCTGGACAACGCCGCCGACGAGGCCCAGGTGCGCCCCCTGCTCCCCGCTCGGGGCGCGGGCATGGTGATCGTCACCAGCCGCCGCACGCTCGCCGGGCTGGAGGGAGTGACCCGGGTCCCGCTAGCACCGTTCTCGCCGGAGGAGTCCGCGGAGCTGTTGGCGGCCCTCTCGGACCGGGCGGCCGACGAGAGCGCGGCGGAGACGGCGGCGGAGACCGCACGGGTGTCCGACCTGTGCGGGCGCCTGCCCCTTGCCCTGCGGATCGCCGGCACCCGCCTGGCGTCCCGGCCGGGGTGGACCATGCGGCACCTGGCCGAGCGACTCTCGGACGAGGACCGTCGGCTCGCGAACCTCGTGGTGGGCGACGTCGGGGTGGAGGCGGCGTTCGCGCTGTCCTACGTGGCGCTGCCCGAGCCGGCCAAGGAGTGCTTCCGGCGGCTGGCGCTCGTCCCGGCGGTGGACTTCGGGGTGCCGATCACCGCGGTGCTCATCGAGGCCGACCTGTACGACGCCGAGGACCAGCTCGACGAGCTGGTGGAGCTCGGCCTGCTGCAGCACGAGGGCGCGGACCGGTACCGGTTCCACGACCTGATCCGCCTGTACGCGAACCAGCGGCTGGACGAGGACGAGTCCGCCGCGGCCCGGGCAGCGACCCAGCGGCGGATGGTCGACTGGCTGCTGGCGACCGCGACGTCGGCCGGCCAGTGGTTCGAGCGGGACGACGACGCCCCGCCGCCCGGCCACGGCAGCCTGGTCCCGCTCACCACCCCGGACAAGGCGAAGTCCTGGCTGCAGGCAGAGAAGGACACCTGGCTCGCCGGGCTCCGACTGGCGGCTTCGGCCGGCAACGACGAGCTGGTCGCCGGGCTCGGGGAGTCGATGCGCTGGTTCGCCGTCAGCAACCCGCTCTGGTTGGACACCTGGCACGACGTCTTCGGGCTGACGTGGGCCGCCGCCGCGCGACTGTCCGACCCCCGCCGAGAGCTCTGGCACAGGAACCGGCACGTCTGGGCGTTCCTCGCCACCCATGTGAGCCGCACCGACGCCGAGTGGCAGGCCGGCGCTGAGCGGGCGATGGAGGTGTACCGGCTCGCCGAGGATCTTGGCGCCGTGCGAGAACAGGCCGACGCGCTGTGCAACGCGGCCGAGCACTGGCGGCATCTCCACGACGACGAGCAGGCACTCCGGGCGTTCTCCCGGGGGCGGGAACTGGCTGAAGCAGCTGGCGACGAACGAACGGTCTACTGGGCCGGCGGTGGCGCGGCACTGGCACTCGACCGACTCGGCAGACTGGACGAGGCCGTCGCGGCCTATCAGGGCGTGCTGGGGTACATCGCGGCACGCCCGGTCAGCTCCGCCGTGGCGCGGCACTCCCGGGTGGTCGCCCTGGAAGGGCTCGCCGTCGCGCTGCGCCACGCGCGCCGTTGGCAGGAGGCCGTCCAGGCGGCGGAGACCGGACTGTCGGAGGCGATCGAGCAGGACAGCGCCTGGACGGTGAACCTGTACTGGTCGCTGGGCAGTGCGTATGCCGGACTCGGCGTGCCCGCTCAGGCCCGCCCGCACATGACCCAGGCGATCGCGCAGGCGGAGACGCAGGGAGCGTGGGCGCCCAGCACGTTCGACAGGGCGAGAGCGATCCTGGCCGCCCTCGACTCCGAGGACGACGAATGAGCGCCTTCGGCCCGCTCCTGCGCAGCCTGCGGCAGTCGGCGCGCCTCACGATCGAGGAGCTCTCCTATGCCTCGGGCGTGAGCGTCCGGGCGATCGGCGACATGGAGCGTGGCGTCAGCCGGGGCCCGCAGCGGCGCACCGTCGAGGCGCTCGCCGAAGCCCTGGGCCTCGACGACGGGCAGCGCGCCGGGCTGGCTGCCGCGGCCAGGGCGGGCCGGCCGCGGACGGCGGACCAGTCGCCGAACCGCCCGGCGTCCTACGGGCTGCCGCGCGGCCTGGGCGACTTCGTGGGCCGGACGGCGGAGCTGGAGCTGCTGTCCGGGCTCGGCCGTGCGGCAGCCGAGGACGGCCGGACACGGGTCGCGGTGGTGCACGGCCCGGGTGGCGTCGGCAAGACCGCGTGCGCGGTGCGTGCGGCGGAGCAGCTGGCCGAGGCGTTCCCGGACGGGCAGGTGTACGTGGACCTGCGCGGCGTCGACCCGGAGCCGATGGCGACCCCGGAGCCGCTGCGCCGTCTGCTCCTCGCCGTCGGCCAGGATCCCCGCGCGATCGCCGAGGACGAGCGGGAGCGATCCCGACAGCTCCGCGACATCCTGGCGGGGCGGCGATACCTGGTCCTCCTGGACAACGCCGCCGACGAGGCGCAGGTGCGGCCCCTGCTGCCCGGCGACGGGCCAGGCATGGTGATCGTGACCAGCCGTCGCGCGCTGGGCGGTCTGGACGACGTGGTCAGGATCCCGCTGAACCCGTTCTCGCCCCAGGAGTCGGCGGACCTGCTGCACGCCGTGTCCGGGGACGCCCACGGGGCGGCGGGCGGAACGGAGGCGGCGGAGACGGCGCGCGTCGCACGGCTGTGCGGTCACCTGCCGCTGGCCCTGCGCATCGCCGGCACCCGGCTGGCGTCCCGGCCCGCCTGGACCATGCGGTACCTCGCCGAGCGGCTGTCCGACGAGGACCGCCGACTGGCGAACCTCGCGGTCGGCGACCTCGGGGTCGAGGCGTCCTTCGCCCTGTCCTACCTCGCGTTGCCCGAGCAGGCCAAGGAGTGCTTCCGGCGGCTCGCGCTCGTCCCCGCCGTCGACTTCGGGGTCCCGGTCGCGGCGGTCCTCACCGACGTCGACCCCGAGGCCGCCGAGGACCAGCTCGACGACCTGGTCGAGCTCGGCCTGCTCCAGCACGAGGGCGCTGACCGCTACCGGTTCCACGACCTGGTGCGCCTGTATGCCGGCCGGCGGCTGAACGAGGAGGAGCCGGCCGAGGCGCGGGCGTCGGCCGAGCGACGGATGACCGACTGGCTGCTGGAGACCGCGACCAGGGCGGGGCGGTGGTTCGACGACGACGGCGGCACGCCGCCGCCGGACGAGGACGCCCTGGTCCGGCTCGGCACCGCGGACGACGCGCGGTCCTGGCTGCAGGTCGAGAAGGAGTCCTGGCTGGCCGCTCTGCGGCTCGCGGCCGCCGCGGAACGGGACGAGCAGGTGGCCCGGCTCGGTGAGGCGATGCGCTGGTACGCCGCCAACACGCAGTACTGGTCGGACAGCTGGCTGGAGGTGTTCGGGCTGACGCGGGCCGCCGCCGCCCGGCTGGGCGACCGGCACCGCGAGCTCTGGCACATGAACCGCCACGTCTGGGCGCTTCTCGCCGTCCGGCGAACCCGCGGCAACGAGGCGGTGCAGGAGGGCGTCGAACGCGCGATGGAGGTCTACCGGCTCGCCGAGGAGCTCGGCGCCGTCCGGGAACAGGCGGACGCCGTCTGCAACGCGGCCGAGGGCTGGCGCGTTATGGCAGACGTCGAGAACACGCTGTGGTGCTACTCCCGCGGACGTGAGCTCGCCGAGGCAGCCGGATACCGCTCCACCTACTACTGGGCCAGCAGCGGGACCGCCGTGGGCCTGGCCCGCGTCGGCAGGCACGACGAGGCCGTCGAGACCTACCGTGCGTTGCTGCGGACCATCGACGAGCTTCCGGCTCTCTCGGCCGCGGCGGAGCACTCCCGGACGTTCGCCGTCTCGGGCCTGTCCGGCGCGCTGATCACCACGCGGCGCTTCCAGGAGGCCGTCGAGGTCGGGGAGTCCGCCCTGGCCCGGACCGTCGAGCAGGACAACGGCTGGACGTCGATCCTGCACTGGGCACTGGGCCGGGCCCATGCCGGGCTCGGCGCGACCGAGGAGGCCCGCAAGCACCTCGTCCGGACGATCGAGCTCGCCGAGGAGGAGGGGACGTGGCGGGTCGAGGCCCTCGGCAAGGTCCGGGATCTGCTGGCGGACCTCGACACCAAGGACGCCGGATGACCGCCCAGTTCGGCCCCCTCCTGCGCAGCCTGCGCCAGGCCGCACAGCTCACGATCGAGGACCTGTCCCACGCCTCGGGTGTGAGCGTCCGAGCCGTCGGCGACATGGAGCGCGGCGTCAGCCGCGGACCGCAGCGACGGACGGTACAAGCACTCGCCGACGCGCTGGGGCTCGACGCCGGGCAGCAGGCGGAGCTCGCTGACGCGGCCAGGGCCGGCCGGCCGCGGACGACGGACGAGCCGGCGCAACGCGCGAGCGCGTTCGGGCTGCCGCGCGGGCTCGCCGACTTCGTGGGCAGGGCTGCCGAGCTCGAGGCGCTGTGCGACCTCGCGCGGACGGCGTCCGCAGAGGGTCCCGTGCCGGTCGCCGTGGTGCACGGGGCGGCGGGGCTGGGCAAGACGTCGTGCGCGGTACGGGCAGCCGAGCTGCTGGCGGACGATTTCCCCGACGGGCAGGTCTACGTGGACCTGCGCGGCGTCGACCCCGAGCCCCTGCCGACCGCGGAGGCGCTGCGCCGGCTGCTGCTCGCCGTCGGCCTGGACCCGCGGGCGATCGCCGACGACGAGCAGGAGCGGGCGGGACAGCTCCGCGCCGCCCTCTCCGAACGGCGCTTCCTCGTCGTGCTGGACAACGCCGCGGACGAGGCCCAGGTGCGGCCGCTGCTGCCCGGTGAGGGTGCGGGTATGGCGATCGTGACCAGTCGTCGCACCCTGGGCGGACTGGACGATGTCGCGCGGATCGCCCTGGCGCCCCTGTCGCAGGAGGAGTCCGCGGAGCTGTTGCGGGCCGTCGCCGGGGACGCCGGTACGGCGGCCTCCCCTGGCGACTCGGCAGAGGCGGTGCGGGTGGCACAGCTGTGCGGGCACCTGCCGCTGGCGTTGCGGATCGCCGGCACCCGGCTGGCCTCCCGGCCCGGCTGGACGATGCGGCACCTGGCGGAGCGCCTGTCGGACGAGGACCGCCGGCTCGCGAACCTGGCGGTCGGGGACGTCGGGGTGGAGGCGGCCTTCGCGCTGTCCTACCTGGCGCTGTCGGAGGGTGCCAAGAGGTGCTTCCGGCGGCTGGCGCTCGTCCCCGCCGTGGACCTCGGGGTGCCGATCGCCGCGGTGCTGACCGAGGCAGACCTGTACGACGCCGAGGACGAGCTCGAACACCTGGTCGAGCTGGGCCTGCTGCAGCACGAGGGCGTGGACCGTTACCGGTTCCACGACCTGATCCGGCTGTACGCGGGCCAGCGCCTGCGTGAGGAGGAGACCCCCGGGGACCGGGCGGCGGCCGAGCGGCGCATGACGGACTGGCTGCTGGAGACGGCGACCACGGCCGGCCGGGTGTTCGAGGCCGGCGGCGACGCGCCGCCCGCCGTCGGCGCCGGGTTGGTCCCGCTGTCCACGCCCAAGGCGGCCCGGGCGTGGCTGGAGGCGGAGCAGGAGACGTGGCTCGCCGCGCTGCGGCGGGCGGCCGCCGCGGAGCGGGACGAGCAGGTGGCCGCGCTCGGGGAGGCGATGCGCTGGTATGCGGCCGACAACCAGCACTGGGGCCGCGAGTGGCTGGAGGTGTTCGGACTGACCCGGGCCGCCGCGGCACGCTCCCCGACCGCCGTCGCGAGCTCTGGCACCTGAATCGCTACGCCTGGGCGTTCACCACCGCGGACACCGCCCAGGGAGGTACACGGGCGCGGGAGGCCGCGGAGCAGGCGATGACCGTCTACCGGCTCGCCGAGAGCGCCGGCACGGGGGCCGTCCGGGAACAGGCGGACGCGATCTGCAACGCGGCCGAGGCCTGGCGGATCCACCTCGACCACGACCAGGCGCTCCAGGCGTACACCCGGGGCCGCGAGCTGGCCGAGGCCTCCGGCTACCACGGGACCTACTACTGGGCGAGCAACGGGATCGCTGCGACGCTCGTCGACCTCGACCGGCGGGACGAGGCGATCGAGGCGTACCGCGAGGTGCTGCGGGGCATCGACGAGCTGGGCGACGCCTCGGCCGCGGTCCTGCACGGACGGACGTTCGCCCAGGCGAGCCTGGCGGGTGCCCTGTGCTTCGCACAGCGCTTCGAGGAGGCCGTCGAGGTGGCGAGACCGGCCCTGGCCGAGAGCGTCGAGCGGGGCAGCGGCTGGTGGACGTCGATGATGCACTGGGTGCTGGGCACCGCCTATGCCGGGTACGGCGCGAACGACGCGGCCCGCGACCACCTGACCCAGGGCATCGAGCGAGCGGAGGAGCGCGGGACGTGGGTGCCCGCGATGCTCGCGCGGATGAAGGAGAAGCTGGCGTCCCTCGACGTCACGCACTGATCGCCGCGCTCCTCCCCGCCCGCTCCGGCCACCCCGCCTCCACGACGCCGTCCACCGGTCCGGCGACGGCGTGCCGCGCGACCGCCGCCGCGATGTCCTCGGAGCCGATCGGCTGGAGGTGGCCGAGCAGCACCCGCACGGGCGTGTCGGCGGCCGCCTGCTCCCGGACGACCCTCGCGTAGTCGAGCAGGTGGGTGGCGCGCACGATCGAGTGGCGGAGCCCGGAGGTGGCGACGAGCCGCTCCTGGGCGGCCCGGGCGCGCAGGTAGTCGCTGCCGGGCAGGCGGTCGCCGCCGACGACGGAGAGCGCGACGTAGTGGCCCACGCCCGCGCGCCGGGCGGCGGCGAGCAGGTTGCCCGTCGACGTCACGAAGTGGGCGGCGAGGTCCGCACCGTCCGACCAGGGCGCGCTCGACATGTCGACGAGCACGTCGGCGCCGGCCGCCGCCTCGGTCAGCCCCTCGTCGGCGAGCGCGTCGCAGCCGGTGCCGGGAGTGGCCAGGGCCGCGTCGCACCCGCTCCCGCGGAGCCGGGTGACGACCTTGGAGCAGATCAGGCGCGTCCTGCCCACGACGACGATCCGCACGGCGCCGTCCCCCGGCTCAGGCCGCTGCCGGTGCGGCGGCCGTGCCGTCGTCGGCCACCAGCAGCCGCTCAAGATCGCCGAGGTCACCGTTGCGGGCCGCGTCCAGGAACGCAGCGACGCGCCGACGGCGCGCCGCCGGCGACACCGGGCGCGCGCGGTCACCCACGAGGCGCGCCTGCGCGCGGCTGACGAGCTGCCGGGCGTTCGCGGCGCTGGTGCGGAGCAGCCGCGCCAGGTCGGCGTACGGGTAGTCGAAGCCACGCCGCAGCACGTAGGCGGCCAGCTCCCCCGGCGTCAGCCTCGTCAGCAGCAGCGCGAACGCCTCCTCGGCGGCCCCCGTCTGCTCGGCCTGCAGGCCCGGGTCCTGGTCGGAGGCCGAGCGCGCGGCGTCGGGCACCGGCACCGTGGAGAGCAGCGACTCGCGGCGGTACCGGGCGGACTGGATGACGTTGAGCGCCAGGTTGGTCGTGGTGGAGGTGAGGAACGCGGCGGGGTTGCGCACCTTGGTGCGGTCGGTGCGCTGCCAGCGCACCCACGCCTCCTGGACCACGTCGTCGGCCTCCGCGGGGTTGCCGGTGACCCGGCGGGCGATGCGGACGAGCTGGGTCCGCTGGGCGAGGAAGACCGAGAGTGCGGCGTCGGGTTCGGCCGGGACGGTGGGGGTTTCTGGTGTCGTCATGCCGATCACCCTCAGCGGGGCGTCGGGCGCACCGCGCCACGGTGACCCCGTGGTCGGCCCCGTGGTGCACCCCGGGAGCCGTGGCCCCTGGACCACGGGCAGAAACCGCCCCCTACTTCTGCCTGCCGTTCTGCCTCGTCAAGCGCTCGGCCGTCGACTTTGATCGTGGCATGAGCACCTCACCGATCCCCGCTACCCCCACGGTGCTGCTCGCGAGCGGCGACCGGCGGCTGCCGCTGTACGGCCGGCAGGCGGAGTGCGAGGCCCTGGACCAGCTCGTCGCGACGGTCCAGGCCGGGCGCAGCGCGGTCCTGGTGCTGCGCGGCGCCGCCGGGATCGGCAAGACGGTGCTGCTGGAGTACGCCCACGGCAGCGCGTCGGGCTGCCGGATCGCCCGCACGACGGGTGTCGAGGCCGAGTCGGAGCTGGCCTTCGGCGGCCTGCACCGGCTGTGCGCCCCGTTCCTGGACCACCTGCTGCGCCTGCCCGGCCCGCAGCGCGACGCCCTGTCCACGGCGTTCGGCCTGACCTCCGGCGACACGCCGGACCGCTTCCTGGTCGGCCTCGCGGTGCTCAACCTGCTGGCCGCCGCCGCGGAGAAGGGGCCGCTCGTCTGTCTGGTCGACGACGCGCAGTGGCTGGACGAGGTCTCGGCCCGCACCCTCGCCTTCGTCGCGCGCCGGCTGCCCGTGGCGGCGGTCGGGCTGGTGCTCGCGGTGCGCGACCCCCACCTGCGGGCCGAGCTGACGGAGCTGCCCGAGCGCGAGGTGGGGCGGCTGAGCGACAGCGAGGCCCGCGCCCTGCTGGAGTCGGTCACGCCCGGGCGGCTGGACGAGCGGGTCCGGGACCGCATGGTCGCCGAGACGCAGGGCAACCCGCGGGCCCTGCTCGTGCTCCCGCTCGGGCTCACGCCCGCCGAGCTGGCCGGCGGGTTCGGGCGGCCCGACGTGCGGCCGGCGGCCGGCGACGTCGAGCAGAGCCTGCTGCGGCGGGTGCGGGCGCTGCCCGACCCGGCCCGGCGCCTGCTGCTGACCGCCGCCGCGGAGCCGATGGGCGACGTCACCCTGCTGAACCGGGCGGCGGAGCTGCTGGGCCTCGACCTGGCGAGCGCGGCCCCCGCCGTCGGCGCCGGGCTGATCACGCTGGGCACGCGCGTCCTGTTCAACCATCCCCTGGTGCGCTCGGCCACCTACCAGGGCGCGACGCCGCAGGACCGGCAGGACGCGCACCGCGCGCTGGCCGAATCGACCGACCCTGTGGCCGACCCGGAGCGCCGGGCCTGGCACCTGGCCAACGCGCTGGCCGGCCACGACGAGTCCGTGGCCGCGGAGCTGGAGCGCTACGCCGACCGGGTGCGCGCCCGCGCCGGGGCGGCCGCCGCGGCCGCGCTGCTGGAGCGGGCGACCGAGCTCACGCCCGACCCCGGCCGCCGCGGCACCCGGGCACTGGCCGCCGCCCGGGTCAAGCACCAGGCCGGCGGGTACGACGCCGCGCTGGAGCTGCTGGGCGCCGCCGAGCTCGGCCCTCTCGACGCGCGCGACCGGGCCCGGGCCCGCCTGCTGCGCGGTCAGGTCGCCCTCGCGTCCACGAGCCCGGGCGTGGCGCTGCCGCTCCTGGTCGCGGCGGCCGAGGAGCTGGAGCCGCTCGACCCCGCACTCGCCCGCGCGGCCTACCGCGACGCGTTCGAGGCCGCCGTCACGGCCGGGGACCTGCCGGGCGGCGGCGAGCTCGCGAAGGTCGCGTCGCGGGTGCTCGCGGTGCCGGCGGGGTCCCCGCCCGGCCGCGGGGACCTGCTGCTCGACGGCGCGGCGGTGCTGGCCACCGACGGTGCCGCGGCGGGTGTGCCGATGGTGCGGCTGGCCCTCGATGCCTTCTGCGCCGAGGCCGGCCCCGCCGAGGAGAGCCTCGACTGGCTCCCCCTCGCGTGCCGCGTGGCCCACAACGCCTGGGAGTTCGACGCCTGGACCACCCTGTCGCGGCGGCTGGTCGACGCGGCGCGCGCGACCGGGACGTTGTCGGTGCTGCCGACCGCGCTGCACCTGCTCGTCTCGAACCGGGCGCTGGCCGGCGAGCTCGCCGTCGCCGACACGCTGCTCGCCGAGGCGGTGACGGTCGGCGAGGTGACCGGCAGCCGCTTCCCCGCCCAGTACGCGGCGCTGGTCCTCGAACCCTGGCGGGGCCGGGAGGCCGCCACCCGGCGGGCGATCGACGCCGTCACCGGCAACCCGGCCCTGCGCGGCGAGGGCAAGGTGGCCGCCGCGACCGGGTGGGCGAGCGCCGTGCTCTACAACGGGCTGGGCCGCTACGAGGAGGCGTACGAGGCGGCCGAGCGCGGCTGCGAGCACCCGGCGCCGCTGGGCGGCCCGTTCCACCGGTCGCTGACCGAGCTCGTGGAGGCGGCAGCGCGCAGCGGTCGCCCGGCCCGGGCCGCCGAGGCCGCGCGGCAGCTCGGCGTGCTGGCACGGGAGAGCGGCACCGACTGGGCGCTCGGGGTCGCCGCGCGCGCCCGCGCCCAGGTGAGCGAGGGGGCCGACGCCGAGGAGGCGTACCGGGAGTCGGTCGAGCGGCTCGGCCGCACGGAGGTCCGGGTGATGCTGGCGCGGGCCCACCTGCTGTACGGCGAGTGGCTGCGCCTGGGCAACCGTCGTGTGGACGCCCGCGAGCAGCTCGGGGTCGCGTACGAGATGCTCAGCGAGATGGGGGCGGAGGCGTTCGCCGAGCGCGCCCGACGTGGTCTGCAGGCCGCCGGGGAGACGGTCCGCCGGCGTCTGCCCCAGCCGCACACGGTGCTCACCCCGCAGGAGTCCCACATCGCCCGGCTCGCCGGGGAGGGGCTGACCAACCCGCAGATCGGCACGCAGCTCTTCATCAGCCCGCACACCGTCGAGTGGCACCTGCGCAAGGTCTTCCAGAAGCTCGGCATCGTCTCGCGCAAGCAGCTCCGGGGCCAGCTCCTGGACCGGGCGGTGGCCACGGCCTGAGCGGGCGCCGGGCGGTGTGGCCCCAGCGGCCGAACCGCTACCCCCGCGGTACCTGGATGCCGTACTGCGAGACCTTGCGGTAGAGCGTGGCCCGGCTCATGCCGAGGTCGTCGGCGGCTGCCTGCATGGACGGGCCGTACCGGCTGAGCACCCGCACGATCTCGTCCCGCTCGAACGCCTCGATGCGGGAGAGCCGGCGCGAGGTGCCCGACAGGATCTCGGGCGGCAGGTGCCGCAGGTCCACGACGTCGGCGCGGGTCGCCGCGAGGCGGACGGCGTCGGCCAGGGCGCGCACGTTGCCGGGCCACGGGTGGTTGCCGAGCGCGCGCCCGGCGGCGGGCGTGAACGCGATCTCGTGCCCCCGCAGGCGGCGGGCGAGGTGCCGGGCGAGCGGGAGGACGTCGTCGGGCCGGTCGCGCAGGGGCGGAGCCTCCACCACGGACTCGACCAGGGACGCCAGCGGCGCCGGGACGTCCTCGAACCGCTCGGCGGTGATCGCGAAGAGGACGCGCCGGGGGTCGTCCTCCCCTGTGTCCGACCCGGTGCCCGCCCCGGTGTGCGCGCGGGCGGTGAGCACCAGGTCGCGCAGCCGTTCGGCGGCCCACAGCGGAAGGGCCTCGACGCCGCGGAGCACGACGGCGGTGCTCGGCTTGGCGAGCTCGGGGGTCCACAGGTCCAGCCACGCCTGGATGTCCTGGGGCGCGGGGGCGCGGGCCGCGAGGATGCGGTCGCGCGGCCGCAGCGACCGCAGGGCCTGGGCCAGGAGCGTGGCCCGCCCGGACCCGGGTTCGCCGACGGCGGCGACGATCCGGCCCTCGGCGACGCCCGCACTCGCGCGCGCGACCGCCTCGGTCCAGGCCGGGGACAGTCCGTCCAGGCTGCCGGCGCCGGGCGCCGCCCCGGGCTTCTCGATCCGGAAGACCTCGCCACGCGGCTGCGGCCGGGGTGTCTGGCCGCGGGACCGGGCCAGCATCAGGGCGGCCGTCGTCCCGGCGGCCGACTGGGCCAGGGCGAGGAGGAGGTCGCTCGACGACCTCGACCAGGTGGTCAGGTTGACGGCGCCCTCGACCCGCCCCGTGACCGGGTCCAGGACCGGCGCGGCGGCGCACGTGTAGGTGCACAGGCTGAGGGCATAGTGCTCGTCGGCGCGGACGACGGTGGGCGCCCGGTCGGCGAGCGCCAGCCCGAGCCCGTTGGTGCCCGCCTCCCGCTCGGCGTACGAGAACCCGGGCGCCAGGTGCACGGCGTCGAGCGACCGCAGGAGGGCGCGGTCGCCGCTCAGGCGGTCGAGCACGAGGCCGTCGGCGTCGGTGAGCAGGAGGCTGACGGGCTCGCCGGCGAGCGTGCGGTGCAGGCTGGTCAGCACCTCCTGGCCGCACTGGTAGAACAGCGACTCGTCGTCGTAGGTGCCCGTGAACACCGGCTCGATGTCGTCGAGCGGCACGCCGTACTCCTCGCTGCGCTGCCAGGAGTCGAGGAGCCGCTGCGGCACGGGCACGAGCGAGCCGTCGTGCAGCCGCGCCCGCTCCGGCAGGTGCCCTTCGCGCATCGCGAGCCTCCGTCAGTCCGTCCCGGCGTGCGGCGGCCCACGCTACCGCCGGGCCTCGTTCGCCGCCGTCCGGGGCGCCGTCTCAGATTGAGACACCGGACCCCTGCCGTGCCGCCCGGCCCGCGCATACGTTCGCAAAAGTCGGTGTCGACGAGGTCACCGAGGACGGAGAGCAGCATGTACACCAAGGACGGCGAGCGCTACTTCATCGTCGACGCGCACATCGCCCTGTGGGACGCGCGGCCGGAGAACCAGCGCAACATCCACGGCAAGCAGTTCATCGACTGCTTCTACGACTACCACGCCAACCTGTCGCCGGACGCGGAGAAGTGGACCTACGAGGAGTACCTCTACCAGGGCGGCGAGCGCCTGAAGCGGGACCTCTTCGAGGACGGGTACGTGGACCACGCCATCTTCCAGCCGGCGCACCTCGGTGAGTTCTACGTCAACGGGTTCGGGCAGACCGAGGAGGCGTTCGCCCTGGCGCAGGCCGACCCGGACCGGCTCACGTACAACCATCACTTCGACCCGCGCAACGGCGAGGCGGGGCTCGACCAGCTCCGCGCCGACGCGGAGCGGATGCACCTCAAGGGCGTGAAGCTCTACACCGCCGAGTGGCACGGCGAGTCGCGCGGCTACCAGCTCAGCGACCCGTGGGCGTACCGGTACTTCGAGGCATGCCGCGAGCTGGGCATCACGAACATCCACGTCCACAAGGGCCCCACGATCCGGCCGCTGGACCGGGACGCGTTCGACGTCGCGGACATCGATCACGTGGCCTCCGACTTCACCGACCTGAACTTCGTGGTGGAGCACGTGGGCCTGCCGCGGCTGGAGGACTTCTGCTGGATCGCCACGCAGGAGCCGAACGTGCACGGCGGCCTGGCCGTCGCGATGCCGTTCATCCACACGCGGCCGCGCTACTTCGCGCAGATCATGGGCGAGCTCCTGTACTGGGTCGGTGAGGACCGCATCCAGTTCTCGTCCGACTACGCGCTGTGGACGCCGCGCTGGCTGGTCGAGGCGTTCGTCGACTTCCAGATCCCGGAGGACCTGTCGGCCGAGTACGGCCCGATCACCACGGCGCAGAAGAAGAAGATCCTCGGCCTGAACGCCGCGAAGATGTACGGCATCGAGGTGCCCCAGGAGCTGCGCCTGCCCGACGCCGGCGAGCCCGCCGCCGGGCCGCGGGAGCCGGAGCGGGCCGACCTGGCGGGCGCACGATGAGCGCGCTGACGCAGGTACCGACGACCTGGGTGCCGACCGAGGCCGACGTGCGCCGCGCGCTGGACGCCGTCCTGGACCCCGAGCTCGACGAGCCGGTCACCGACCTCGGTTTCGTGCGGTCCGTGGAGCTCGACGGCGGCCGGGTCGAGGTGCACCTGCGCCTGCCCACGTCGTTCTGCTCGCCGAACTTCGCCTACCTCATGGCCTCCGACAGCAAGGACGCCGTGACGGCGCTGCCCGGCGTGACGCACGTCGTGGTCGAGCTCGACGACCACCACGACTCCGCGATCATCAACGCGGGCCTGGCCGCCGACGCCGGCTACCGCGGGACGTTCCGGCACGAGGCCGAGCAGGACCTCGACGAGCTGCGCACCACGTTCCGCCGCAAGGCGCACACGGCGGCCATGGAGCGCGCCCTGACCGCGCTCCTCCGCGCCCGCCCGGGACTGCCGGAGTCCGAGCTGGGCCAGATCCGCCTCTGGGACCTCCCGGACGACGCGACGACCGCGGCGCTGCGGCGCCGGCGGGCGGCCGTCGGGCTGCCGGACGATGCGGACGCGCTGGTGCTGGTCGACCACGACGGCGTCGGCCCCACGCCGGACCAGGTGCCGCTCGCGCTGCGCCGGGCGCGGTCCACGCGGATCTCGATCGAGGGCAACGCGCACTTCTGCCGCGGCCTGCTGCGCACCCGCTACCCCGGGTCGGAGAACGACCAGTCCCCCACGAAGGAGCACACCCCGTGACCACGATGCGAGCCGTCCAGGTGGTCGGCTACCACCAGAAGCTGGAGCTGACCGAGGTCCCCGTCCCGGAGCCCGTCGGCCCGTTCGACGTCGTCGTCAGGATCGGCGGGGCCGGCGTCTGCCGCACGGACCTGCACATCTTGGAGGGGCAGTGGGCCGCGAAGTCCCAGGTGACCCTGCCGTACACCATCGGGCACGAGAACGCCGGGTGGGTGCATGCCGTCGGGAGCGCGGTGACCAACGTCGCGGAGGGCGACAAGGTGATCGTGCACCCGCTGATCACCTGCGGGCTGTGCCGCGCCTGCCGGTCGGGCGACGACGTGCACTGCGCGGCGAGCGCCTTCCCCGGGATCGACACCCACGGCGGGTACGCGGAGTACCTGCGGACCTCCGCGCGCAGCGTGGTGCGGATCGACGACAGCCTGGAGCCGTCCGACGTCGCGGCCCTCGCCGACGCCGGCCTCACGGCGTACCACGCGGCGGCGAAGGCGGCCCGGCGGCTCACGGCGCGCGACCGGTGCGTGGTCATCGGCGCCGGCGGGCTGGGCCACATCGGCATCCAGGTGCTCAAGGCGCTGACGCCCGCCGAGCTGATCGTCGTGGACCGCAACCCCGACGCCGTCCGGCTGGCCGTCGAGATCGGGGCCGACCACGGCGTCGTCGCCGACGGCGCGCAGGTCGAGGAGGTGCTCGCGGCGACCGGCGGCAGCGGGGCCGAGGTGGTCGTCGACTTCGTGGGCGAGGGCGGCGCGACCGCCGAGGGCCTGCGGATGCTGCGCGAGGCCGGCGACTACCACGTGGTCGGGTACGGCGAGAACATCGACGTGCCGACCATCGACGTCATCTCCAACGAGATCAACATCGTGGGCAACCTCGTCGGGTCCTACAACGACCTCTGCGACCTCATGGTGCTCGCCGCCCGCGGCGCGGTCACGCTGCACACCGCGAAGTACGCGCTCGACGACTTCCAGACGGCGATCGACGACCTCGACGCCGGCCGGGTCCGCGGGCGCGCCATCCTGGTCCCGTAGGTGCGGGGTCCGGTAGGCGCGCCCGCGGTCACGGCGACGTCAGCGTGAGGCGTTGTCCGCGTCCACGCCCGCCTGGATGGCCTCGAGCTCGTCCCACGCGACGACCGGACGGTCCAGGCCGCGCCGGTCGAGGTACGCCTGCGCCCGGGCGCGCAGGCCGCGGACGAACCGGAAGGGCGTCAGCAGGCCCGCCGTGCGGACGCCGTCCACGACGCGGTCCGGGCGGAACACCAGGCCGGCGGTGCCCTCGATGAGCTCGCCGAGCACGACGAGGCTCCGGTTCCCGGCGAGCTGCTCGTCGTGCCGGTGGAACAGCAGGCTCGCGGGACCGGGCTTCGCCTCGACGCCGGGCACCAGCAGGCCGCCGTCGGCGGGCTCGGGCACCACGCGGTCGAGGGTCGGGAGACCGTCGTCGTCCAGCCGGGCCAGGACCCCGCTGGTGAAGTCGCCCAGCTCCCGGGCGTACGACGCCGGCAGACCCGGCAGCGCGGGCACGACGAGCGGCCGGGCGGCGCCGGACAGCGCCGGGCGCGTCGTGACGGCGGCCGGCGTCACGGTGATGATCAGCCGCATGTAGTACACGTCCAGCAGGCGGCGCGTGAGCCCGCTGCCCGACAGGGCGCGCGACGACGGCTGCGCCGAGTCGATCTTGCGCCACAGGTCGGCGTTCGCCGAGAAGCTGGTCACGATCTCGTCCGGGCACGCGCCGTCACCCTGGACGAGCACCTGGCCCGGCTGGTCCTGGCCGGACTGGTTCAGGCCGCTGCCCGTGGGGTCCGAGAAGAGCACGGCGACACGCGCGTCCCGGCGGACGTTGAGGGCCTTCTGCGCGAACCCGATCGACGTCGACAGGACGAAGGTCTGGTCGGCGGGGCGCCACACGCCCGAGACCGGCCACGCGACCGGCGTGCCCGACCGCGAGACCGTGGCGACCTCGCACGTGAGGTAGGACGACATGACGTGGGCTGCGCCCGGTGCGACCAGCTGGTCGTGTTCCATGAGTTCTCTCCGGTGGACTGATGCCTGAGCAGGGCGCGGACAGTATGGCAGCGTCGTGTTGCCGCCCCGGGACATCTGCGCAGGTCACGGGCGGTCCCCAGGTCGCGGGACTACGATCCGTGACCGATGCCCACCGACGAGTCGACCGCGCTAGCCGCGGCCCTGCTGACCACTCTGCCCGACGGCGCCGTGCTGACCGACCCGGAGGCGGTCGAGCGCTACGCCCACGACGACGCCGAATGGGCCGAGTACGCGGCCCCGGCCGCCGTCGTCCTCGCCAGGAGCCTGGACGACGTGGTCGCCACGGTGCGGATCGCGGGCGAGCACGGTGCGCCCGTGGTGCCACGGGGTGCCGGGACCGGGCTGTCCGGCGGGGCGAACGCCATGGCCGGCGCCGTGGTGCTGTCGCTGGAGCGGATGACCCGGATCGTCGAGGTGAACACGGCCGAGCGGTACGCCGTGGTCGAGGCCGGGGTGCTCAACGACGACCTGCGCCGGCACGTCGCGCAGCACGGCCTCTGGTACCCGCCGGACCCGGCGAGCCAGGCGATCTCCACGATCGGGGGCAACGTCGCCACGAACGCGGGCGGCCTGTGCTGCGTCAAGTACGGCGTCACGCGCGACTACGTGCTCGGCATGACGGCGGTGCTCGCCGACGGCTCGGTCGCCCGGCTCGGCCGCACCACCGCGAAGGGCGTGACGGGCTACGACCTGACGGGCCTGCTGGTCGGCTCGGAGGGCACGCTGGGCATCATCGTCGACGTCACCCTGAAGCTGCGCCCGCTCGGGGGCCGCGAGGACCGGGCGATCGTGGGCTGGTTCCCCTCGCTGGCCGACGCCGGCAACGCCGTGGCCGCCGTCTCGGCCGCCGGCATCGTGCCCGCCGCCCTCGAGCTCATCGACAGCACGTGCCTGCGCGCCGTCGCCGACTGGCAGGACTGGACCCTCCCCGAGGGCGCGGCCGCCCTGCTGCTGGCGAAGGTCGACGAGCCCGGCGCCGCGGGCGAGGCCCTGGCCGACCGGGTCGCCGCGTACTTCGAGCAGGCAGGCGGCACCCAGGTGGAGCGCGCCTTCGCGCCGGACGACGTCGACCGGCTCTTCCTGGCCCGCCGCCTCGCCTACCCCGCGCTCGAACGGCTCGGGCCCGTGCTCACCGAGGACGTCTGCGTGCCGCGCGGCGCCGTGCCCGAGATGCTGAGCCGCATCGAGGCCATCGCCCGCGAGGCC
Source organism: Promicromonospora sp. NPDC060204 (assembly GCF_042728455.1). Lineage (NCBI taxonomy): Bacteria > Bacillati > Actinomycetota > Actinomycetes > Micrococcales > Promicromonosporaceae > Promicromonospora > Promicromonospora sp. NPDC060204. Next base: position 11,231 of record NZ_JBHWZO010000037.1, on the reverse strand, counting down.
GACGTCGTGATCGCGAACATCGCGCACGCCGGCGACGGCAACCTGCACCCGCTGATCATCGCGCCCGAGGGCGACGACGCGGCCAAGGCCCGCGCGAAGACGGCGTTCGACCGCATCGTCGACGAGTGCCGGGCGCTGGGCGGCACCGTGACCGGCGAGCACGGCGTCGGCCTGCTCAAGCTCCCGGGCGCGGCCGCCGAGCTGAGCCCCGTGGTGCTCGCGATGCACCGGGCGGTCAAGGACGCGCTGGACCCGCGCGGCCTGCTCAACCCGGGCAAGGCCTTCCCGGCGGGCTGACATCGCCCCTGGTCCCGGGCGACAAATCACCCCTACACTGGCGCTCGCGTGTTTGAAACGTTGCAACGGAGCTCGTTCTCTCGACACCGCACTTGCCTGGAGGCGTCATGGCCCTCGACCGCAGAACGTTCCTCAAGACCGCCGGCGTGGCGTCCACCGCCGCCGCGCTCCCCCTCGGCGCCGCAGGCACCGCGGCCGCTCTGCCGGACGACGCCGTCGCGGCGCACGAGCCGCGGCCCGGCGGCCCCGGCCGGATCCGGCTGACCGACCCGCTCGTCGAGAAGAAGACCACTCCGCTCGGGATCGACGTCGACCGCCCCCGGTTCTCCTGGACCATCGAGACCGACCGCCGCGGCGTCGAGCAGGAGTCCTACCGGCTGCGGGTCAGCACCCGCGGCCCCGGTTCCCGCACCGTGTGGGACAGCGGCGTGGTGCCGTCCCGCGAGTCGGCGAACGTCGAGTACGACGGGCCCGCGCTGCGCGCCGCCACGGAGTACGCCTGGCGGGTCGACGTCGCGACCACGCACGGGTCCGGCTCGACGACGTCGGCCTTCCGCACCGGGCTGTACGCCGAGCGTGACTGGGCGGGCGCCGCGTGGATCGGCAACGAGCGCGTCCCGGACGAGGTCACGGACCTGAGGTTCGACGGCGCCGCGTGGATGTGGGCCGCCGAGGGCGAGCTGCCGGGCCAGGACCGCGCGTTCCGGATCGCGCGGACGGCGCCCGACGGCGCGCACGCCACCCGGGCCGAGGTGCTGATCACGGCCGACGACTCGTTCACGCTCTGGGTCGACGGCGTCGAGGCGGGCGGCACGAAGCCCGCCGAGAACGGCTGGCAGGCGGCCCGGTTCCACGACGTCGACCTGCCCGCCGGGACGCCCGGGACACCCGGAGAGCCCGGCGCCGCCACGGTGCTCGCCGTGCGCGGCACCAATGACGCGGTGAGCGCGGGCGCGGTGCTCGCCGTCGTCCGCCTGACGTACTCGGACGGGACCACGGCGACCCTCACGTCCGGGAGCGACTGGAAGGCCGCCACCGCGTTCGAGGACGACTTCGCGCGGCCCGACCTGGACGACTCCGCCTGGGCGCAGGCCACCCAGATCGCGACCTACGGCTCGGGGCCGTGGGGCCGCGGCGTGCGGCTGCCGACGCCGGACCCGCTGCCCGCCCCGCTGCTGCGCACGGAGCTCGACGCCCGGGCGGGTCTGCGGAGCGCCACGCTGTACCTGGCCGCGGGCGGATACGCGAACGTGTCGCTGAACGGCAGGCCCGCCGACAACAGCGTGCTCGCGCCGGGGTTCACCGACTACGACGACACCGTCCAGTACACGGCGACCGACCTGACCCGCAGGCTGCGCCGGGGCCGCAACGCGCTGGGCATCGAGCTGGGCCGCGGCTTCTACGGCATGACGGGCGGCAACGTGTGGCGCTGGGAGGCGCCGCCCTGGCACGACGAGCCCGTGGTGCGCGCGGTGCTGCGCCTCGAGTACGCCGGGGGCGCCGTCGAGCACGTGGTCACGGACGCGACCTGGCGCGTCCACGACGGTCCGACGGTGTTCGACGACCTCTACGGCGGCGAGGCCTACGACGCCCGCCGCGCGCTGCCCGGCTGGGACACGGCCGGGTTCGACGACGCCGGCTGGGCCGCCGCCACCGTGGCGCCCGGCCCGCGCGGGGTGCTCGTCAACCAGCGTCAGCAGCCGATCGAGGTGATCGAGTCGCTGCCCGCCGTCGCCATGACCGAGCCCGCGCCGGACGTGTACGTCGTCAAGTTCCCGCGGGTGCTCGCGGGCTGGGTGCGGTACTCCGTGACGGGGCCGGCCGGGGCGACGGTCCGGGCCGCCCACGGCGAGAAGCTGACCGCCGCCGGGCGCGTGAACCTGAGCAACAACGGCGGGTTCCAGGCGGGGTTCCAGACCGACCGCCTCACGCTGGCGGGCACCGGGCAGCCGGAGACGTGGGAGCCGCGCTTCTCGTACAAGGGCTTCCAGTACATCGAGGTCACCGGCTGGCCGCAGGACGGCCCGCCGCCGCTCGACGCGTTCACCGCACAGGTGGTGCACACGGCCGCCGCGGAGACCGGGTCGTTCGACAGCTCCAGCGAGATCATGAACCGCACCCACCGGGCCGTCGTGGACACGCTGACCAACAACATCCACGGCATCCCGACCGACACCCCCATGTTCGAGAAGAACGGCTGGACCGGCGACGCCGCCGTCGGCGCGGAGATGTTCCTGCTCAACCTCGACGTGCACGAGCTGTTCGCCAAGTGGCTGCGCGACGTGCACGAGACGCGCGACGAGCAGGGCCGGCCGCTGGTCATCGCCCCCAGCTCCGGCGACTGGGGCGAGTGGGGCGTGTGCCCGCCATGGCATGCGGCCTACGTGATGATCCCCTGGTGGCTCTACCAGTACGGCGGGGACACCCGCGTGCTGGCCGAGTGCTACGACGGCATGAAGCGGTACGTCGACCTCGAGCTCGACCGGTCCGACGGCGGGATCGTCCCGGACGCACGCCTCGGCGACTGGGTCAGCCCCGAGGCGAGCCCCGCGGGCGGCAACGCGCCCGAGGACCTGCGGGTCTCCGCCACCGCCTTCCTGTACTCGATGACGCTCTTCATGCGCCGGAGCGCCGGCTTCCTCGGCAAGGCCGCCGACGTCGAGCACTTCGCCCGGAACGCCGCCATGATCCGGGCCGCCTTCAACGACGCCTTCCTCGACGCCGACGCCGGGTACTACCGCGGCGACGGGGACCGCGGGTACCGGCAGACGCACAACGTGCTGGCCGTGGAGTTCGGCCTCACGCCGGACGCCGGGACGACGCGGCGGGTTGTCGACAGCCTCGTGGCCGACGTCCGCGCCAAGGGCACCAAGCTCAACACCGGCGTGCTCGGCACCAAGTGGCTGCTTCCGGTGCTGACCCGGCACGGGCACGCGGACCTGGCCTACGAGCTCGCCGTGCAGACCGGCTACCCGAGCTGGGGCTACATGATCGAGAGCGGCGCGACGTCCATGTGGGAGCACTGGTCACGGGAGGCGCGCTCCTACGGCCACTACTTTCTCGGCACCGTCGACGACTGGTTCTACCAGCACGTGGCCGGCATCCAGGCCTCGCCCGAGACCGGGTTCCGCGACGTCACGATCGCCCCGGCGGTCACGGAGCACCTGGACCGGGCGAGCGCGAGCGTCCGGACGCCGTTCGGCACGGTCGCGAGCGACTGGCGACGCACTGGCGGCCGGCTCCGGCTGAACGTGACGGTCCCGGTGGGGTCGACGGCGACGGTGCGGCTCCCGGTCGGTGACCCCGAGACCGTCACCGAGCAGGGCCGCCCGCTGCGGCGCGCGGAGGGCGTCGCGGGCGTCTCGGTGGAGGACGGCGCGGTCGTGGTGCGGGTCGGCTCCGGCCGGTATGCGTTCATCGCCTAGCCTCGATCCCGTCGAGCACCACGTCGAGCCCGTAGGCGAAGTCGTCGTCGGCGGGTTCGCGCTCCCGGTAGGCCTGGTAGAGCGCCTGGAGCCGCGGGTACCGCTCCGCCGCGGCCTCGGCGGCCTCGGCGGCCTCGAGCGCGTCCGCCCGGGGCCCCGCGTCCCCGGCGCCCCGCCGGGACGCGGCGGCCTCGGCGCCCGCCATGCCCGTGACGTAGGCCAGGACCGTGCCGAGCGACCGGTCGGCCGGGATCAGGTCGAACCCGGCCGCCTCGAACAGCGCGAGCATCCGGTCGGACACGTGCATCACGTGGGGCCCGCGGTAGGTCACGCCCACCTCGTCGAGGACCGAGGTGATCCACGGGTGGCGCAGGATCGCGGCCCGCAGGTTCGACGCGCAGGCGGTGACCGCGGCCCGCCAGCCCGCCGGGTCCTCGACGTCCGGGACCACGATCTCCCCGTAGACCTCGTCGACCACCAGCGCCATCAGCTCGTCCTTGGTGGAGACGTGCCAGTAGACGGCGGTCGCCGCCGCCCCCACCCGGGTCCCCAGGCGGCGCATGCTCAGCGCGTCGAGCCCCTCCTCGTCGAGCAGCGCCAGCGCCTCGGACACGATCTGGTCCAGGCTCAGCGCCGGCTCGCCCTTGCGACGTCGGCCCGCGCGCGACCGTGGCGGCGCGGCTGCTTCGTCCGGCATACGTCCCCCTGCTCGATCCTCGGTGAGGTTCCCACCCTACGACAATTGCACAGCGTTCAGTTTAATTGTACGGTGTTCAATATGACCTTCGACCTCAGCCACTGGCAGACCCGGCTCGACCAGCTCGCGGCCACCCACCACGTCCCCGGAGCCACGCTCGCCGTCCTCACCGAGGGTGAGGTCCACGAGCTCGCCACCGGGCGCCTCCACACCGGGACCGGCGTCGAGACCACCACCGACTCGCTGTTCCTGACCGGCTCGGTCGCCAAGGTCTACACGGCGACGGCGATCGCCCGGCTCGCCGACGAGGGGCGGCTCGACCTGGACGCCCCGGTCCGCGCGGTCCTGCCCGACTTCACCGTCGCCGACCCCGAGGCGTCCACGACCATCACGCCGCGCCAGCTGCTCTCGCACACCAGCGGCCTCACCTGCGACTTCAACTACGACGGCGGACGGGGCGACGACTGCCTCGAACGCTTCGTGGCGGCGGCCGCGACGGTCCCGCTCGACTGCCCGCCCGGCATGGTGTCGTACTCGAGCGTCGGCTACGTGGTGCTCGGCCGCATCATCGAGGTGCTCACCGGCACGACCTGGGACCAGGCCCTGAAGGACCTGCTGTTCGCGCCGCTCGGGATGACGCACTCGATGACGCTGCCCGAGGAGGCGCTCGCCTTCCGCACCGCCATGAGCCACCTCGGCGAGCCCGGCGCCTACCCGGAGCCGGCACCGGCCTGGGACCTCATGCCGCGCGCCGCCGGCCCCTACGGCCGGGTCATCACCAGCGCCGCCGACATGGTCCGCCTCGCCCGGATGCACCTCGACGGCGGCACCGCGCCCGACGGCGGCCGGGTCCTGTCCGCCGGCGCGGTCGAGGAGATGCAGCGCCGGGTCGCCGGCGTCCCCGACAAGTGGACCGTGAGCGCCGACGGCTGGGGGCTCGGCTGGACGCTGTACGACTGGGACGGCATCCCCGGGTACGGCCACGACGGCGCCGCCATCGGCCAGTACGCCTACCTGCGCGTGGTGCCGCACGCCGGCGTCGCCGTCTCGCTGCTGACCAACGGCGGAGGCGCCCGGCAGCTCTACGGCGACCTGCTCACGGAGCTGCTCGCCGAGCTGGCCGGGGTCACGATGCCGGGGGCCTTCGAGCCCGCGGCCGAGCCGCCCGCCGTCGACCTCGCGCCCCACGTCGGCGTCTACCGTCGCGAGGGCGTGCGCATCACCATCTCCGAGCAGGACGGCGCGGGACGGGTGCGCTACGAGTTCATGGACGACATGGCTGGGCTCTCCCCCGCCATCGAGGGGCAGCTCCTCCCGCTGTCGAGCACCGTGTTCGCCGCCACCGGCGCCGGTCCGTCCTTCAGCGAGGGCTACATGCCCGTCGTGTTCGCGACTCTCCCCGACGGGAACGCCTGCTGCTACATCGGCATGCGGTGCGCACCGAGGATCGCCGTGTGACCGGCGCCCCCGACCGAGCGCCGGCTCCCTCAGGCCTCCGGGGCCTGCCGTTCGGCCTCGCGGAACCACTCCGGCGGGTCGAACTGGGACAGCACGAGCTCGGCGCCGAACGGGTCGCGGATCACCGCCTCCTTGCTCCACTCGGTGTCCTGCGTGGACAGGACCGTGGCGCCGGCGCGCTGCGCGGCGGCGATCGACGCGTCCCGGTCCGCGACGGAGAAGGACACCGACCAGGCCGCCGGGCCGTCGGCCCGCAGGATCCCGGCCGCGACGTCGGCGAAGCCGGACGGCGAGCCGTGCTGCCGCTCGTAGATGTCGGGGTCGGAGGTGCTGGCCAGGTGATCGCCGTAGCCGGGGACACGCGCCATGCCGGCCCCGAGCTCGTCGTCGTGCACCCAGCCCAGGAGCGGGCCGTAGAACCGCAGCGCGTCGTCCAGGTCCGGCGTGGACAGGTTGCTGAAGTTCCACGTGTTCGGGGCGTTGACGGCCTGCGCGCCGGGGCGGGTGCCCGCCTGGACGAGCCGGCTGGGCGCGCCCTGCGGGTCGACGATCCGCGCCATCCGCCCGACCGGCTCACCGGGCGGCCCCACGTCCTCGGGCCCCGAGCTGACGAAGCCGCCCAGCTCGGTGACGCGCGCGACCGCGGCGTCGACGTCGTCCACGGCGACGTAGGTGTGCCACGCGACCTCGCCGTCGAGGCCGGCGGAGGGGGTGGCGATCGCGGCGACCGTGGTCGCGTCCGTGCCGTCCAGCGACGCGACCACGTAGCGCTCCGGCGCGCCGGGCGGCAGCATCTCGGTGAACCTCCAGCCGAAGAGGTCGCCGTAGAACCGCAGCGCCGCGTCGACGTCCGGCGTCTCCAGGTCGATCCAGCTCGGCACGCCGTGCGGGTAGGTCCGGGGCGTGGTGGGTGTGTCAGCCATGACGTCCTCCAGGTCGGTACCGCTTCTCTGATCCTGCCTCGCACCGCGGGCGCCCGCCGCCGGGCCCGTCGCGCGGGATGTCGGATGGGACAAATAGGATCTTCCACCCGAACTGTGTGAAACAATCCGCCGCATGTCGACGACCACCCGGCGTGCACGGATCTCGCCCTGGTTCTTCCTGCTCATCGCACCGGTGACGTGGCTGGTGGTGGGAGCGGGCCCGCAGGCGGCCCTGCTCGCCGCGGTCTCCACGCCGAGCATGCCCGAGGCCTCGGCCGTCGCGACGGTGGCCTTCGCCGGCGCGGCCGCCGCGCTCTGCACGTCGTGGCTCAGCTCGCGGCCCCGCTGGGCGGCGGGTGCCGGCGCCCTGGGGATCGTCGTCGTGGCGGGCGCGATCTGGCTGATCGGCCAGGCCCAGCACCTCGACGCGCTGCTCGCGACCACGTGGCGCGCGGGCTCCGCGGGGACCGTGGTGGCGCAGGCGACCTTCCTCGTCGCCCTGGCCGCGTCGCTGCTCGGCCTCCTCGCGGGCCTGTTCGCCGTGCTCGGGCCCGTGTGGCTGCGCGGGTTCTGGCTCGCGGCCCCGGTGTTCTTCGCGCAGGACGTCCTGAACCTCGCCACCAGCGGCCTGCGCGCCGGCGGGCCGGGCTTCGCGAACGCGGTCTCCGTGGTCGTGTTCGTGCTCCTCGGTGTGGTGCTCGGCGTCAGCGTCACGAGGAGCCGCTGGTCGTGGCTGTCGTGGATCCCGGCGCTGCTGATGTTCTGGGTGGCGCAGTCGGCCGCCCCCGCGCTCTACATGGCGGCGAGCTCGGTCTACCCCGGCGCCTGGCTGACCGCCAACCCGGACGGGCCGCTGATGATCGCCTGGGACGTGTTCCGGGCGGCCTTCGCGGAGCCGGGCTCCCACCTGATCATCCTCCACTGGCTCGGGCTGCTCTGGCTGGTGGCCCTGGCAGTCGGCGTGGCCGTCGGGCTAGCCCGGACGCGCGACCGGGCCGACGCCGAGACCGGCGGCGACGGTGACGTCGATCAGCGCACCACGGCCGCGAGCGCCGACACCTCGACCAGCGCGCCCGGCACGCCGAGCCCGCGGACGAACATGCCCATGACCAGCGGTGGTTCGGACAGCCCGGCGAGCGAGGCGGACGCGGCGCCGTAGGCGGCGTTGATGTCGACGCCCTCGACGAGCACGACGGTGACGCTCACCAGGTGCTCGACGCCGACTCCGGCGGCGGCGAGCGCCGTGGTCACGTTCTCCATGACCCGCCGGGTCTGCGCCCCGACGTCGTCGCCGCCGACCAGCTGACCGGTCGCGTCGACGGCGTTCTGCCCGCCCACGTGGATCGTCGTGGCCCCGGGCGGGACGACGGCGACGTGGCTGAAGGCGGGGCTCTTCACGAGTCCTTCTGGCTGCAACAGCTCGATCTGGTCCATGCCCGCCACGCTAGGCGCGGTGGAGGACAACCGCTGTCCTAGTTGCCGGATCGGCCGACACTTCACCCTCCCCCGCGAACACCACGTGCCGCTGCACGGTGTAGGCCGCGAGGAACAGCGTCGCGTCGGTGGCGGCCTTGGCCGCGACGAGCGGCACGCCGAGGCTGCCGGTCAGGGCGTCGAGCATGCCGTAGCTCGCGGCGAGCAGCAGCCCGGCGAGCGCCGCGTACTGCACGGCGGACCGCCGGGCCGGGGCGCGGCGTCCGGCACGGAAGACGAGGTGACGGTTGACCAGGTAGTTCACGCTCGCCGAGACGAGGCGGGCGCCGACGACGCCGACGAGGAGCGACCCGGTGAGCGCCTGGAGGACCAGGAGGAGCGCGGCGTCGAGCGCGAACGCCGTCAGGCCGGAGGCCCCGAAGGCGAGCAGGGGGCCGAGCACGCTCACGGAGTCGTGCAGGGGGCGGAAGTGCGAGGAGCCGTTGCGGTCGAGGTAGACGGTGGCGATCGGCACCTGGGCGAGGCGGACGGGCCAGCGGGTGGCCCGCAGGAGCACGCGCTGCTCGTACTCGAACCGGTCGCCGGGCACGGCCAGGAGGCGTGGCAGCAGGTCGGGCGCGTAGCCGCGCAGGCCCGTCTGGGTGTCGGGCAGGCGCACGCCGGTGGCGAGCCGGAACGCGTGGGCGCTGACGGCGTTGCCGACGCGGCTGCGCAGGGGCACGTCCGGCCCGGTGAAGGAGCGGACGCCGAGCACGACGTCGCCGGCCCCCGCGACCAGGGCGTCGGCGACGGCGCGGACGTCGTCCGGGGTGTGCTGGCCGTCGGCGTCGGCGGTGACGACGGGCGTGCCGGGCCCGGCCAGCAGGCGTGTGAACGCGGTGCGCAGGGCCGCGCCCTTGCCGCGGTTGCGGTCGTGCCGCAGCACGGTGTGGCCCCGGGCCCGGGCGGCGGCGAACACGTCGGCGAACGCCGGCCCGGAGCCGTCGTCGACCACGACGACGTCGGTGAGGCCGCGGGCGGCGAGGCCGTCCAGCAGGTTCAGGAGCCGGGCGTCGGGGCGGTAGGCGGGGACGACGACGGTGGGCGTCATGGCGGGGCTCGAGCCGGGGTGCACGGCGCTCACCCCGCCACGTAGAGGATGTCGGAGGTGGCGCGCTCGCCGCCGTGGGACGGCTGGTTGACCACCTCGCCGTCGAACCACAGCGTGGAGGATCCCCCGCCGTCGAGGTTGTAGGCGGTGGTGGCCCCGAGGCCGGTCATGATCTGCGCGAGCTCAGTGAGCGTGACGCCGCGGCTGTACCCCTCCTGCCGCCCGTCGACCACGACGATCACGTAGTGGTTCTCGTCGATCACGCCGATCGCGGTGCGCGGCTGCTCGCCCTGGATGGAGTGGTTGCCGACGTTGGTGTCGACCTCGACGTCCTCGATCCCGTCGACGACCGCCCCGTCCTCGACGAGCGCGGGGCCGAAGGAGACGGTGTTCCACACGCCGTCGGCGACGAGCTCGTCCGCCGTGGTGGTGGTCTCGTCGTAGACCTCGGCGTGGCCGTCGGTGTAGAACGCGAGACCCTCGCGGGCGCCGTCGTCGCGGTAGACCACGCCGTTGCGGATCACGATGCCCGTGTCCCGGAACCCGTAGTAGTCGCCGTTGACGGCGAGCACCGCGCCCACGTCGTCGGCGATGTCGCTGGTCTCGTCGGTGATGTTGGTGCCGAACTCGTCCTGCGCGAACGCGGAGCGGAGCTGGGTCGCGTCGTCGACCTGGACGTCGGCCACGTAGTAGGTGACGGTGTCGTCGCCCTCGCCGGTGCTGACCTGGCTGACGGTGATCCCCGTGTCGTCCGACGTGTAGGAGTCGTCCGTGACGGTCGCGTCGGCGTCGGCTCCGTCGTCGGTCGCGGCGGTGGTTCCCTGCTCGGCCTCGTAGGCGGAGACGTCGGAGATCTCGACGTGCTCGACGAGGAACCGGTCGGCGGCCCAGGCCGCGCCCCCGGCGGCCGGCAGGAGGAGTCCGACGGTGATCGCGAGCGCGATCCGGCGGCGGCGTCGTGCGGGGCGGTTCGGTGTGCTCATGCGAACCGATGGAACGTGGTCGCCCTATGCCTGTGCCCTGGGGCGGCTCGGAGTTCTCCGAGAGTGCTGGGCGTCGGCTGGGCGCCGGACTGACAGGACCGCCGGACCTACGGGACCGCCCGCTCACGGTGCCGGCGCACCGCCGCCCGGTTGGCGCAGCGCACCGAGCAGTACCGCTGCCGCCCGTTGCGCGTGACGTCGACCACGACGTTGGTGCACGGCTCCGACGCGCACCGCCCCAGCCGGTGCATGCCGCGGGTGACGAGGTGGAGCGAGGTACCCACGCCGATCACGGCGCGCAGCACCGCGGACAGCGCCTGGTTGTCGTCCCGGTAGTGCAGGTGCCAGTCCTCCCCGTCGTGGTTCGTGAGCCGCGGATAGGCGGCGACGGCGGCCATCTGGGCGTTCAGCAGCGCGGCCCGGTCGGCCGGGTCGGGGGTGTCGACGACGCGCAGCCAGTCGTCGATCGCCTCGCGCGAGCGCGCGTGGTCCTCCGGCGCCTCCAGGAACGTCATGGTCATGCCGAACTCGCGCGTGCGCGCCTCGATGCCCGCCCGATCGTCGGGCCAGTCGTTCGCGAGGGACGCCGCGAGCAGCACGGCGTACTCGCCGTAAGGGTTGAGATACACAACGCCATTACAGCATCGTGGGGTGCATGACGACGACCGAGACCCGCTCCGCCCTCCGCGCCGCTGCCGCCACCGCCGCTGCCAGCACCACCGATGCCACCACCGCCGGCGCGCCCGCCGACTCCGGGCACGAGCACGCGTGGACCACGGACTCGCGCCACCGGACCTCGGCCGGCTACGTGCTCTACGTGCGGTGCGCGGCCTGCGGCGCACACCGGGTGGACCTGCAGCCGCGCACGGACAGGCCAACTCTTGAAGCCCCTTTCGCCGGAGTGTACGGTGTGAACATTTCAAA
>NZ_JBHWZO010000036.1:0-32580 GCF_042728455.1 Promicromonospora sp. NPDC060204 | reverse complement strand
GGTGCCGGTCAGACCACCGTGTAGTCGACCTCGATCGAGAAGATCTCCCGGTCCCCGGAGCGGATGGTCCCGGTGAAGGCCTGGTCGTGGACGGCGGGCTCGGCCGGGGCCGAGGGCTCGACGTCCACCGTGCAGAGCTCGCCGGCCGCCGCCAGGTTGTCCGCCCGCAGCCGGAACAGCCCCGGCAGCCAGCGGGCGTCCGGGCCGGCGGCCGCCTCCAGCACGTGGTCGAAGAGCGCGAACGCGGCGTAGCCGGCCACCGACACGGGCAGCGCCGGATAGCTGTCGAAGTGTCCCCGGCACATCGACGCCTCGACCGCCAGCTTGGCCGCCGCGTTCCGGGCGTCGGTGGCGACGTCGACGAGCGGGGCGGGCAGGGTGTAGGGGTTGGCCGGCTCCGCCGCGTCGGGGGCCCGGGCCGGCCCCATCATGCGGCGGAAGACCGGTACGGACATGACGAGGTACTCGACGTCCATCTGCGCCACGAGGTTGCCGTGGGAGTCGCGCAGCTCGGTCCGGGCCTCGGCACGGTGCCGGCCCGTCATCTGCGCGCTCGCTGTCCCGGTGAGCGCGGTCAGGGCGCCGTCGGTGGCCGGAAACATCCGGCCGACGCCGCGGTGCGCGAGGTAGTAGTGCCGCCTGGTGCTCGGGTTGGTCGTGGCCGCCGCGCACAGGCCGAGGATGGCGAGGTGCCGGCCGGCCTCCGCGATGTTGACCGGCGTGGCCTGCCGTCCCGTCGGTGACTGGACCGGGACCCGTGCGCTGGTGAGCCCGGGCTCCGGGCTCGTCAGCTCGCTGAGTGCGTAGTAGGGCGGCGTCACGCAGATGCGCGGGCCGATCTGGCCGTATCCCACCGTTGTACCGTCGACAGAGGTCATGCAGTGCCTCCCCGAACCTAGTCAGCAGTGTTCGAACAGGCATCATGTGCACCACGAAGCGCGCCACGCCATGCTCGAAACGTGACTATTAAGTAAAAACCTCTGTATGGATGGGTATAGGGTGAATTTGGCGAGAGCTAACCGGCCAGTCCGCCGATCACCACGTCCCACTGCCGCACGCCGCGCTCGGCGACCAGCCCGCGCAGCGCGAACGGGTCCTCGTCCAGGATCGCCAGCGCCGCGTCGGCCGACTCCGCCTCGAGGATCAGCAGGGCGCCGACCCCGCCGTCGACCGGGCCCGAGGCGCGCACGACGCCGTCCGCGTTGAGGGCGCGCAGGAAGGCGCGGTGGTCGGGGCGGACCTCGTCGCGGGTCGCGACGTCGTCGGTGTAGGTGTAGCTCACGGCGTAGGTGCTCATGGGGGCAGCCTGCCATCCGCCCGGGTCAGCCGGTTAATTCTTGATGAAGACGCTCGCCCTGCACCCGCGCGCGCCCCACACTCTGAGCATGGACGCACGTGAGAACCACTTCGACCTCGTCGTGATCGGCTCCGGACCCGGCGGTCAGAAGGCCGCGATCGGCGCGGCCAAGCTCGGCAGACGCGTGGCGGTGGTGGAACGGCGCGACCAGGTCGGGGGCGTGAGCCTGCACACCGGCACGATCCCGTCCAAGACCCTGCGCGAGGCGGTGCTGTACCTGACGGGCCTGCAGATGCGCGACGTCTACGGCTCCAGCTACCGGGTCAAGGAGCACATCACCGTCCCGGACCTGCTGGCCCGGCTGCAGCACGTCATCGGGCGCGAGATCGAGGTGGTGCGCAACCAGCTCGCCCGCAACGACGTCGAGACCGTCGTCGGCAGCGCCCGGTTCACCGGCCCGCACGACCTCGAGGTGACCGACGCCGAGGGCGACGTCGTGCGCCGGCTGACCGCCGACAAGGTGGTCGTCGCGGTCGGCACCGCGCCCGCCCGGCCCGCGAACATCGCGTTCGACGGCGTCCGCGTGGTCGACTCCGACGGCATCCTCGACGTCAGCCAGGTGCCCCGCACCATGGTCGTGGTCGGCGCCGGCGTGATCGGCATCGAGTACGCCTCCCTCTTCGCCGCGCTCGGCACGCGGGTCACCGTCGTCGAGGCGCGCGACAAGATCCTCGACTTCTGCGACTCCGAGGTGGTCGAGGCCCTCAAGTTCCAGCTCCGCGACCTGTCGGTGACGTTCCGGCTGGGGGAGAAGGTCGAGTCCGTCACCGCGGGGGAGACCGGCACCATCACCACGCTCGCCTCCGGCAAGCGGATCCCCGCCGACTGCGTCCTGTACTCGGCCGGCCGGCAGGGGTCCACCGACGGGCTCGACCTCGCGGCCGCCGGCCTGGAGGCGGACAGGCGCGGCCGCCTCCAGGTCGACAAGCAGTTCCGCACCGACGTCGAGCACATCTACGCCGTCGGCGACGTCATCGGCTTCCCGGCGCTCGCGGCGACCTCGCAGGAGCAGGGGCGGCTGGCGGCGTACCACGCGTTCGGCGAGCCGGTCTCGTCCGTGCTGGAGCTGCAGCCCATCGGCATCTACACGATCCCGGAGATCTCCTACTGCGGGGACACCGAGGACCAGCTCACCACCGCGGGCGTGCCGTACGAGGTGGGGGTCGCGCGGTACCGCGAGCTCGCGCGCGGGCAGATCGTGGGCGACTCCTACGGGATGCTCAAGCTGCTCGTCTCCACCGAGGACCGCAAGGTGCTGGGCGTGCACGTGTTCGGGACGGGCGCCACGGAGATCATCCACATCGGGCAGGCGATCATGACCACGGGCGGCACCGTGGACCACCTGGTCGACACGGTCTTCAACTACCCGACGCTCGCCGAGGCCTACAAGGTCGCGGCGCTGGACGTCACCAACAAGATGCGGGACGTGGAGCGGTTCGGGCTCTGAGGCCTGACGCGCGAGGGCGCCCGCCCACCGGGTGGTGGACGGGCGCCCTCGTACGTGACCGGTGCGGCGGTGCTACTTGTCGCCGGCGATCGCGGGCACCTCGGCGTCCGCGAGGGTCACGAGCGCCTGGGCGTGCACGGCGTGCTGCCAGTTGCCCAGGTCCGCGACCGTCTTGATCTTGAGCTCGGCGAGCATCTCGTCGTGCTTGGGCGTGAGGCCCAGCAGCGCCGACGGCGGCGCCGCGAGGATCGCGGCGATGCTCTGGTCCTTGTAGGCCTTGTCGACGAGCTTGTTCAGGTTCAGGCTCACGTGCCTGCCTTTCGTCCGTGCGGTCGTGGATCGGCCGGATTCTCACCCGGCCGAGGGAAGGATGTCGCGATCGAAGGCGGTATGCAACTTTTGCCCGCATTGTCGGAGTAGCGCTGATCTGTCGGAACCCGCTTTGTTACCGGGGTGAATGAGTCGTCAGCTACCTCTTGAGTGTTGGACGTTCGTCCGGTTGACTTGGGCCTCGTGGTGGTCCCGGACGTCTCGACCAGGCTGGCTGCCGCGGTCCGGACCGCCCGTACGGCGGTGGGCCGCGGCCCGCTCCCGGCTGCGGCCGAGGACGTCCCGCACGACGACGCCCGGTGGCCGGCCGTGCTGCTCGACCCGGCCCGCGCCGTCGTCCCGTTCCTGGGCCGCGAGCGGGAGCTCGGCGAGCTCCGTTCCTGGGCCGAGGCGGACGTGCCGGTCAGCCTGCGCCTCGTCGTCGCCCCCGCCGGCTTCGGCAAGACCCGGCTCGCGGGCGAGCTCGGCGACCGGCTGGGCGGGTCCGGCTGGACCGTCGTCCGGGTGCCGCGCGGCAAGGAGGCCGCCACGGTCCGCGCCCGTCCCGCGGGCGACGTGCTGTTCGTCGTCGACGACGCGGCGGCACGGCGCGGCCTCGGCGCGATGCTCGACGCCCTGGCCCGCCCCGCCCGCGGCCGCACCCGCGTGCTCATGCTCGCCCGCGTCGCGGGGGAGTGGCTGCGCCGGCTGCGCTGGGGCTCGACGCTGTGGACGCAGCTCGGACCGGGCGACGCCACGCAGACGGCCCTGGACGTCTCGCTCGCCCCCGACCTGACGGACGTCATGGTGCTGGAGGCCGCGGTCGCCGCGTACGCCGCGCACCTCGGCGTGGCGGCCCCCGCGCTCGGCGACCTGTCCGCGGACGAGCCGGACCACGGCACCCGCGTGGTCGACCTGCACGCGGCCGCGGCGCTCGCCGCCCTCACCGTGGCCGGCGTGCCGGTCCCGGCCCACGAGCCGAACCCGCTGCGGGGGCTCCTGGACGTGGCCGCCGTCTCGTGGGCGGCGTCGGCGCAGGAGGCCGGGCTGGAGCTGAGCCTCGACGAGGTGCAGGACGTCGTCGCGGCGGCCTGCCTGCTCGGGGCCGACGACACCGCGGCCGCGCGCGACGTGCTGCGCCGCGTGGTGCCGGGCCTGCCGGCGCGCGCGGGCGCGCGCTGGCTGCTCGGGCTGCCGGCCGCCACCGCGGAGCTCGGGCCGAGCGCCGCCGGGCCCGACCGCCTCGGCGACCTGCTGGTCACCGACCGGCTCGGCCGGTCGGTCTCCCTGGTCGGGTCGTGCACGTGGGGTCTGTCCCGCAAGGCCGCGCTCCGGGTGGTGCGGGTCGCCCGGCGGCTGGAGGTCGAGCTGTCCGAGGTGCCGGAGGCGACCGCGCTGGCGGGCGAGCTCCTGCGCCGGGCCGCCGACTCCTACGGCGACGACCCGCGCGCGCTGCGGACCGCGTTCCTGCTCAAGCAGCGGTCCGTCGTCGACGCCTCGCCCGACGACGTGTACCGGGGCGAGCGGGCCGTCGCGGTCGCGAAGGACGCCGTGGGCCGCGCGGAGGCGCTGGTCGACCTCGGGACCGCGCTGCGGGACGTGGCGCGGCTGACGGAGGCGCTGGAGGTGCTGGGCTCGGCGGTCGAGGCCTGGCGCAAGATCGCCGCCGGCGACCCGGACCGCTACCGCACCGCGCTGGTCTCGGCGATCAACGCCCTGGGCAGCGCGCGCTGGCGGTCCGGGCTCAGCCGGGAGTCGCTGGCCGCCCACCAGGAGGCCGTCGAGCTGTGCCGGGCGGCTCCCGAGCGCGACCGGGCCTGGTGCGAGGCCGAGCTGGCCCGCGTCCTGATCAGCCTGGGCGTGGTGCTCAACGACGCCGGCGCGCCCCAGGCGGAGGACGCGGCCTTCGCCGAGCTGCTCCCGATCCTGCGGACCCTGGTGGAGCGCGACCCGCGGCAGTGGTCGGTCTTCCTGACCACTGCCCTGTCCAACCGCTCGGTGGTGCTCACCGAGAGCCGCCCGCAGGAGGCCCTGCCGTTCGCGCGGGAGGCGGTGGCGCTGAGCCGCGAGATGGTGCGGCAGGCCCCGAAGCGGCACCGCAACGAGCTCGGGTTCGCGCTGACGAACCTGGCCAACACCTACGCCGCGCTGGGCCGGGACCGCGAGGCGGTCGAGCCGCTCGACGAGGCCGTCGCCGTGCGGCGCGAGCTGGTCCGCGAGAACGCGGCGGCGCACACCTGGACGCTCGCCTACAGCCTCGCGTCGCTCGGGGCGGTGCGCTCCCGGCTCGGGGACCTCGAGGAGGCGATCTCGCTGGAGCGGGAGGCGGTGCTGCTGCGCCGCCGGCTCGCCCGGGAGCACCCGGCGCGGTACCGGCGGATGCTGGCGGCGTCCCTGTCCAACCTCGCGGTCACGCACTCCCGGGCCGGCGAGCCGGAGGAGGCCCTGCCGCTCGAGCGGGAGGCGGTCGCGATCCGGCGGGCCCTGGCCAAGGACGGCCAGCCCGGCGAGGACCACCTGGCGCACTCGCTCTCCAACCTGGGCGTGCTCTACGCCGAGCTCGGCCGCCCGGCCGACGCCGTGACGCCCACCCAGGAGGCGGTGGGGCTGCTGCGGCAGCTCGCCGAGGAGGACGCCGGCCGGTTCGAGCCGCCCCTGGCCGACGCCCTGCTCAACCTCGGCGCCGCGCTCCTCGACGCGGGCCGCCCGCAGGAGGGCGTGGAGCCGACGACGGAGGCCGTGCGCCTGCGCCGGGAGCTCGCCGGGCGCAGCCCCGAGGTGCACCTGCCGGGCCTGGCGGCCGCGCTGACCAACCTCGTCGCGGTGCACGTCGACCTCGGGAGGTCCGACACGGCGGCCGGGTACGCGCAGGAGGTCGTGAATGTCCGGCGCCGGCTCGTCGACGGCTCCTACGCCCACGAGCAGGACCTCCTGCGGGCGCTGGACCTGCAGGCTCGCGTGCGCCGGTCCGGCGCCGTCGACGGGCGCGCGATCCGCTGAACCGTGCGGGTGTGACGAGTCTCCCAGCCCGATTCGTAGAACACCCGTGCGAATGTCAGTGGTCCGCCCTAGGATGCCTCTGTGAGCAATCGTCTCGTCGTCTCCGGTGCCCGTGAGCACAACCTCAAGAACGTCGATCTGGACCTCCCCAGGGACCAGCTCATCGTCTTCACGGGGCTCTCCGGCTCGGGCAAGTCGTCGCTCGCGTTCGACACGATCTTCGCCGAGGGTCAGCGCCGGTACGTCGAGTCCCTGTCCGCCTACGCGCGGCAGTTCCTGGGCCAGATGGACAAGCCCGACGTCGACTTCATCGAGGGTCTGTCGCCCGCGGTGTCGATCGACCAGAAGTCCACCAACCGCAACCCGCGGTCCACCGTCGGCACCATCACCGAGGTGTACGACTACCTGCGCCTGCTCTACGCGCGCGCGGGCACGCAGTTCTGCCCGGTGTGCGGCGAGAAGGTGCAGTCGCAGACGCCGCAGCAGATCGTGGACCAGATCCTGGAGCTGCCGGAGAACACCCGGTACCAGGTGCTGGCGCCCGTCGTGCGCGGCCGCAAGGGCGAGTACGCGGACCTGTTCAAGGAGCTGCAGGCCAAGGGCTTCTCCCGCGCCCGGGTCGACGGCGAGGTGGTCCAGCTGACCGACCCGCCCACCCTTGAGAAGAAGCTGAAGCACGACATCGAGGTGGTCGTGGACCGGCTCGTGGCGCGCGAGGGCGTGCAGCGCCGGCTCACCGACTCGGTGGAGACCGCCCTCGCCCTGGCGAACGGCCTCGTGATGATCGAGCTGGTCGATGCCGACATCGACGACATCACGCGGACGCGCAAGTTCTCCGAGAAGCGCGCGTGCCCCAACGAGCACCCCCTCGCGCTCGACGAGATCGAGCCGCGGACGTTCTCGTTCAACGCGCCGTACGGCGCGTGCCCCGAGTGCACCGGCATCGGCTTCCGCCTGGAGGTCGACCCGGACCTCATCGTGCCGGACGACGAGCAGACCCTGCGCGGCGGCGCCGTCGCCCCGTGGGCGCAGACGTCGTCGGAGTACTTCGAGCGGGTGCTCTCCGCGCTGGCCGAGGAGATGAAGTTCTCCATGGACGTGCCGTGGCGCGCCCTGCCGGCCCGGGCGCGGGA
Source organism: Promicromonospora sp. NPDC060204 (assembly GCF_042728455.1). Classification (NCBI taxonomy): domain Bacteria; kingdom Bacillati; phylum Actinomycetota; class Actinomycetes; order Micrococcales; family Promicromonosporaceae; genus Promicromonospora; species Promicromonospora sp. NPDC060204. The sequence goes on along the minus strand of NZ_JBHWZO010000036.1, from coordinate 25,334 downwards.
GGCGATCCTGCACGGTCGCGACCACAAGGTGCACGTCAAGTACAAGAACCGGTGGGGCCGCGAGCGGCAGTACTCGACCGGCTTCGAGGGTGCGGTGACCTTCCTGGAGCGGCGCCACCGCGAGACCGACTCGGACTGGTCGAAGGAGAAGTACGAGGCCTACATGCGTGAGGTCCCGTGCCCGACCTGCGGCGGCGCCCGGCTCAAGCCGGAGGTGCTCGCCGTCAAGGTGGACGGCCTGTCCATCGCCGACGTCTGCCGCCTGCCCGTCGGGGAGGCCGCCGAGTTCCTCAAGGGCATCGAGCTCGGCGTCCGCGAGGCGCAGATCGCGACGGAGGTCCTCAAGGAGATCCACGCCCGCCTGGGCTTCCTGCTCGACGTCGGGCTGCACTACCTGACGCTGGAGCGGCCCGCGGGCACGCTGTCGGGCGGCGAGGCGCAGCGCATCCGGCTCGCGACCCAGATCGGCTCCGGCCTGGTCGGCGTGCTGTACGTGCTGGACGAGCCGTCGATCGGCCTGCACCAGCGGGACAACCGCCGGCTCATCGACACGCTCACCCGGCTGCGGGACCTGGGCAACACGCTGATCGTCGTCGAGCACGACGAGGACACGATCCGCGCGGCTGACTGGATCGTCGACATCGGCCCGGGCGCGGGCGAGCACGGCGGCGTCGTCATCCACTCGGGTGACTACGCCGGGCTGCTGGAGCAGCAGGACTCGCTCACGGGCGCGTACCTCGCCGGGCGGCGGTCGATCCCGCTCCCGGCGCAGCGCCGGCCCGTCGACGCCGACCGGCAGGTCACGGTGGTGGGCGCGCACGAGAACAACCTGCGCGACGTCGACGTGTCGTTCCCGCTCGGGGTGCTGACCGTGGTGTCGGGCGTCTCGGGGTCGGGCAAGTCGACGCTCGTGAACTCGATCCTCTACACGGTCATGGCGAACCAGCTCAACGGCGCCCGCCGGGTGGCCGGCCGGCACAGGCGCGTGACGGGCCTGGACCAGCTCGACAAGGTGGTCCACGTGGACCAGGGGCCGATCGGCCGCACGCCGCGGTCCAACCCCGCCACCTACACGGGCGTGTGGGACCGGATCCGCAAGATCTTCGCGGAGACCGAGGAGGCCAAGGTCCGCGGCTACGGGCCGGGCCGCTTCTCGTTCAACGTCAAGGGCGGGCGCTGCGAGGCGTGCGCGGGCGACGGCACGATCAAGATCGAGATGAACTTCCTGCCGGACGTCTACGTGCCGTGCGAGGTCTGCCACGGCGCCCGGTACAACCGCGAGACCCTCGAGGTGCACTTCAAGGGCAAGACGGTCGCCGACGTGCTCGACATGCCGATCGAGGAGGCCGCGGAGTTCTTCAAGGCGTTCCCGGCGATCTCGCGGCACCTGTCCACGCTGGTCGACGTCGGCCTCGGCTACGTGCGGCTCGGGCAGCCCGCCCCCACGCTGTCGGGCGGCGAGGCGCAGCGCGTCAAGCTGGCGGCGGAGCTGCAGAAGCGCTCGTCGGGCCGCTCGGCCTACGTGCTGGACGAGCCGACCACGGGTCTGCACTTCGAGGACGTGCGCCGGCTGCTCGGCGTGCTGCAGTCGCTGGCGGACAAGGGCAACACGGTCATCGTGATCGAGCACAACCTGGACGTCATCAAGAGCGCCGACTGGGTCATCGACATGGGTCCGGAGGGCGGCAGCGGCGGCGGCATGGTCGTGGCGCAGGGCACGCCCGAGGTCGTGGCCGAGGTCCCGGAGAGCCACACCGGGACGTACCTCGCCGAGATCCTCGACGGCCACGCGCCCGTGGACGCCGCGGCGACCAACGGGGCGCCGAAGGCCGCCAAGGCCAAGTCCACGGGCGCCAAGGCGAACGGGACCGCGGCCAGCCGGTCCCGGCGCAAGGCCGCCGTCGCGGGCTGAGGCGGCCGGGGCCGGCCTCGCACCGGAGGGCCGGACCGAACCCCTGCGCGGGGTCTGGTCCGGCCCTCCGGTGTGCTGCGGAGGTGCGTGTCGCGCACGTGCCGGGGAGCGTTGCCCGGGGCATGCGTCCTGGCGGCGGCGGGCAGCAGTGCTCTACAGTGATCTCGACGAGGAGGTTGCCTGATATGTCGGAGATGTACGGTGCGGACATCAGCGCGCTCCGGACCCTCGGAAACACGATGGTCCAGCAGAGCGACGTGCTCGAGACCGCTGTCGGCCAGATCACGCAGGCGGTCTCCGAGACGGCGTGGTCCGGTCCCGACCACGAGGGCTTCCTCGAGGAGTGGCACGTGACGCACTCCGGGGCCCTGCGCGCGGTCGCGCTGGGCCTCGCGGAGGTGGGCCGCCGCGTCATCGCGAACGCGGACGCCCAGGAGCGGACGAGCGAGACGTACGACGGCGCCGTCGGCGGCGTCGCCGGTCCGGGTCCCGGCCGCGGCCCGGAGGGCACGGACCAGAGCTCGTCCGGCGGCCAGGGCGACAAGGACAAGGCGGCGGGCGACCTCGGCAAGCTGGAGGACGCCGGCAACGTGCCGCTCGACGACAAGGCGATCGACGCGAGCCAGATCGAGCAGGGCAGCCTCGCGGACTGCTGGTTCCTCGCCTCGGCGGGCGCCATCGCGGAGCGGGACCCGGACTGGATCCGCGAGCACATCAAGCGCAACGACGACGGCACCTACACGGTGACGTTCTACGAGGACGGCGAGCCGGTGCAGGTCACCGTGGACTCGCAGGTGTACGAGAACGCGGCTGGCGACCCGAGCGGCGACCCGTCGTGGATCTCCATCTACGAGAAGGCCGCCGTCCAGCACCTGGGCGGCCAGTACGACGACATCGAGTACGACAGCGCGTCCAAGGCGCTGGAGATGATGACGGGCAAGGACACGTCCAGCGAGTCGCTCGACCCCGTCCTGCCGTGGGACGACCCGCCCAGCCTGGAGTCGATCCGCGACCGGCTGGGCAACGGCGAGCCGGTCGTGGCCGCCAGCCCGGACGGCGGTGGCTGGTTCGGCGACCCGCCGCCGGACAAGGAGGTCGTCAACAACCACGTGTACGTGGTGGACGGCGTCTCGGCAGACGGCAAGACGATCACGCTGGTCAACCCGTGGGGCCCGAACGGCGGTACGGGCTCGGACGGGAACACCAAGCCGGGGACCATCACCATGTCGGCGGACGAGTTCTATGACAACTTCGACTCCGTGACCTACGGCGGGTCGATGAAGTGACCGCCGTCGAACGAGGGAGAGGGGCTGCCGTGGCCGACGACACGGGAACGGGCCCGGGCACGGGTCCCGTGGTCCGGGTGAGGCAGAGCGCGCAGGCGCGGTTCGGCGCCACGCGCGTGGGTGTCATGGTCGCCGGGCCGCGCGACGGCGTGCCGACGGCGCGCCTCCTGGTGCGTTCCGACGACGGGCGGCGGGCGACGGTCGACGCCGTGGTCGGCGACCGCGTGGACCTGTTCGGCGAGGGCGCGCTGGAGCTCGTCGGGGTCGAGGGCGGGCGCACGCCGAAGGAGCAGAGCGCGGTCACGGTGCGCCAGGTCCCGGCGGCCTGACCGGCCCGCATGGCTTGACCGGCCCGCGCGGCCGGCCCGCCCGGCCGCCTGCGAGGCGTGGCCCTCGTCACCCTGCCCCGCTAGGGTGAGCAGCATGAGCGGAGCCACGCATGACTACGCCGTGACGGTGCGGTGGACGGGCGCGGGGGACACGGGTACGTCGTCGTACACCGCCTACTCGCGCGACCACGAGATCGACCTGGCCCACAAGCCGCCCCTCCTGGGCTCGGCGGACCCGGCGTTCCGGGGCGACCCGGGCCGGTACAACCCCGAGGAGCTGTTCGTCGTCAGCCTGAGCCAGTGCCACATGCTGTGGTTCCTGCACCTGGCTGCGGAGTCGGGCCTGGTCGTGCGCGAGTACTCGGACGCGGCGACGGGCACCATGCGCGTCGAGTCGCGGGGCGAGGGTGCGTTCACGGACGTGACGCTGCACCCGCGGGTCGTGGCGGACGCGGGCGAGCTCGCCACGGACGAGCACGTGGCCGCGCTGCACCACAAGGCGCACGCGATGTGCTTCATCTCGCGCTCGGTCAACTTCCCGGTGGTCGTCGCGCCGGTGCCGCTCGCCGTCCCCGCCTGACCCCGGCGGCGCAGGCCGCGCCATCCGCGGTGCCGGCCCGCGTCGTCGTCCCGCGTTGTCAGTGGCAGCGCATAGGTTGGTGCCATGGCGGATCCAGCAACCTATCGACCCAAGGCGGGAGAGATCCCGACGTCGCCCGGTGTCTACCGGTTCCGCGACGAGCACGGCCGGGTCATCTACGTGGGCAAGGCGAAGAACCTGCGCCAGCGCCTGGCGAACTACTTCCAGGACGTGGCGCACCTGCACGAGCGCACGCAGCGGATGGTGACCACCGCGGCGTCGGTCGAGTGGACGGTGGTGGGCACCGAGGTCGAGGCGCTCGCCCTGGAGTTCACCTGGATCCAGCAGTACGACCCGCGGTTCAACGTGAAGTACCGCGACGACAAGTCGTATCCGTACCTCGCGGTGACCCTGGGCGAGGAGGTGCCGCGCGCGCAGGTCATGCGTGGGGCCAAGCGCAAGGGCACCCGGTACTTCGGGCCGTACGGGCACGCCTGGGCCATCCGGGAGACCCTCGACCTGCTGCTGCGGGTGTTCCCGATCCGCACCTGCTCCGCGGGGGTCTACAAGCGGGCGGGGCAGTCGGGCCGCCCGTGCCTGCTCGGGTACATCGACAAGTGCTCGGCGCCGTGCGTGGGCCGCATCAGCGTGGACGACCACCGCGCGCTGGTCCTGGACTTCTGCGACTTCATGGCGGGCGACACGGCCAAGTTCGAGCGCCGGCTGACCAAGCGCATGCAGGAGGCCGCCGCCGAGATGGAGTACGAGCAGGCCGCCCGTCTGCGCGACGACATCGAGGCGCTGCGCCGCGCCACCGAGAAGAACGCGGTGGTGCTCGGCGACGCCACGGACGCCGACGTGTTCGCGCTGGTGGGCGACGAGCTGGAGGCCGCCGTCCAGGTCTTCCACGTCCGGGGCGGCCGCATCCGCGGCCAGCGCGGCTGGGTGGTCGAGAAGGTCGAGGACATCAGCGACGGCGAGCTCGTGGAGCACCTGCTGCAGCAGGTGTACGGGTCCGACCAGGACCTGAGCGGCCCCGAGGCCCGCGACGCCGTGCCCCGCGAGGTGCTCGTCCCGGTGCTGCCGCCAGACCTGGACCAGGTGGGCGCCTGGCTCACCGGCCTGCGCGGCTCGCGCGTGGACATCCGCGTGCCGCAGCGCGGCGACAAGAAGGAGCTCGCGGAGACCGTCCGCAAGAACGCCGAGCACGCGCTGGTGCTGCACCGCACCCGCCGCGCGGGCGACCTCACGACCCGCAGCCAGGCGCTGCGCGAGATCCAGGAGGCGCTCGACCTGGAGTCGGCGCCCCTGCGCATCGAGTGCTACGACATCTCCCACACCCAGGGCACCTACCAGTCCGCGTCCATGGTGGTCTTCGAGGACGGGCTGCCCCGCAAGAGCGAGTACCGCTCGTTCAGCATCCGCGGGTCGGACGGCGACGGCGCCCGCGACGACACGCAGGCCATGCACGAGGTCATCACGCGCCGGTTCAAGCGCTACCTCAACGACCGGCTCAAGGCCAACGACGTCGAGATCTCCGCGGGGGAGGACCGCGACGCCGACGACCCGGCCGGCGCCCTGCCCGGGGCGCTGCCCGGCGGCGAGGTCGCCGCCGACGCCCCGGAGGAGAAGGCCCGGTTCGCCTACCCGCCGAGCCTCGTGGTGGTCGACGGCGGGCCGCCGCAGGTCGCCGCCGCCAAGAAGGCGCTGGAGGAGCTCGGCATCACCGACGTCGCGCTGTGCGGCCTGGCCAAGCGGCTGGAGGAGGTGTGGCTGCCCGGCGAGGAGTACCCGGTCATCCTGCAGCGCTCCAGCGAGGGCCTGTACCTGCTGCAGCGCGTCCGCGACGAGGCGCACCGGTTCGCGATCACGCAGCACCGCCGCCGGCGCAGCAAGGGCATGACGGCCTCCGTGCTCGACGACGTCCCGGGGCTCGGGCCGGCCCGCAAGAAGGTGCTGCTCACCCACTTCGGGTCGGTCAAGCGGCTCAAGGCGGCGAGCGTCGAGGAGATCGCCAGCGTGCGGGGCATGGGGACCACGACGGCCGCGGCCGTCGTTGCCGCCCTGAAGGCCTGACGCTGGCATGCTTGGTGCCATGAGCAACACCGAGCCGTCCCCCACCACGGCCCCCGAGGGAATCGCCGCGGTCGAGGCCGCCACGCACACCCCCGAGCGCAGCGACCCGCAGGTCCTGGTGATCACCGGGATGTCCGGCGCCGGCCGGTCCCGGGCCGCCGCCGTGCTGGAGGACCTCGACTGGTACGTGGTCGACAACCTGCCGCCCATGATGCTGGTGCCCCTGGTCGACCTGATGGCCAAGGGGTCCAGCATCGAGCGCGTCGCCGTCGTCGTGGACGTGCGCGGCCGCCAGTTCTTCTCGGAGCTGGACAAGGTGCTCGTGCACATGACGGAGGCCAAGGTGGCCTACCGCATCCTGTTCCTGGACGCGAGCGACGAGGTGCTGGTGCGCCGCTTCGAGCAGGTGCGCCGCCCGCACCCGCTGCAGGGCGACGGCCGGATCCTGGACGGCATCGCCGAGGAGCGCTCCGTCGTCGCGACGCTGGCCGAGCGCGCCGACCTGCGGATCGACACCTCCGACCTGTCCGTGCACGACCTCGCCCGGGAGATCCGCGCCTGGCTCGCGCACGACGCGACCGAGCAGCTGCGCATCAACGTGATCTCGTTCGGGTTCAAGTACGGCATCCCCCTGGACGCGGACCACGTGGTGGACGTACGGTTCCTGGCCAACCCGTACTGGATCACCGAGCTGCGGCACCTGACGGGGCGCGACCAGCCGGTACGCGACTACGTGCTCGCCCGCCCGGGCGCCGTCGAGTTCGCGGACCGCTACGTCGACGCCCTGGCACCGGTGCTCGCCGGCTACCTCAACGAGGAGAAGCGTTACGTGACCATCGCCGTGGGATGCACGGGCGGAAAGCACCGGTCCGTCGCCATGTCCGACGCCATCGCGGAGCGGCTGCGCGCCCGCGGGCAGCTCGTCTCCGTCTCGGCGCGTGATCTGGGCCGCGAATGATCCCGCACGCGCCGGGGGTGCCCGACGTCCCCGCCCCGGAGTGGAGCAAGAACCCGTCGGTCGTCGCCCTCGGCGGCGGCCACGGCCTGTCCGCCAGCCTGTCCGCGCTGCGGCTCATGTCGGACCGCCTCACCGCCGTCGTGACGGTGGCCGACGACGGCGGCTCGTCCGGCCGGCTGCGCGACGAGCTCGACGTGCTGCCTCCCGGTGACCTGCGGATGGCGCTCGCGGCCCTGTGCGACGACTCCGAGTGGGGCCGCACGTGGAGCGCGATGCTGCAGCACCGGTTCTCGTCGTCGGGCGAGCTGGACAACCACGCCATGGGCAACCTGCTCATCGTCGCGCTGTGGGAGCTGCTCGGCGACCCGGTCGAGGGGCTGGACTGGGTGGGCCGCCTGCTCGGCGCCCGCGGGCGGGTGCTGCCGATGGCGTCGGTGCCGCTCGTGGTCGAGGCCGACGTGCGGCACACCGCGGCGCCCGGCGAGCCGGAGGCGCCCCTGGAGACCGTGATCGGGCAGAGCAAGGTCGCCGTGACCGAGGGCCGGATCGAGCAGCTCCGACTGCTGCCCGCGGACCCGCCGGCGTCCCCGGAGGCCGTCCAGGCGGTGCTCGACGCCGACTGGGTGGTCCTCGGCCCCGGGTCCTGGTACTCCTCGGTGCTGGTCCACCTGCTGGTGCCCGCCCTCGCGGACGCCCTGCACGTCACCAAGGCGCGCCGGTGCGTCACGCTCAACCTGTCCGCGGAGAACGGCGAGACGGCGGGCCTGACCGCCGTCGACCACCTGGAGGCGCTGCACAAGCACGCGCCCGGCCTGCGGATCGACGCCGTGCTGGCCGACCCGTCCGCCGTCGAGGACGTCGCGGCCCTGGAGGCCGCGGCCGCGTCGATGGGCGCGCGCGTGATCATGCGGCAGGTGCGCCGCGGCGACGACACCGCCCGGCACGACGGACTGCGCCTGGCGGCCGCCTACCGGGACGTGTTCGAGGGCGTCTACGGCGACGTCTGACCCTGCTCTGACCAGGCCCGGCGCGCGATCGCCCGCACGACGACGTGCGGGGCGCACGCCCGCCGTCCGCGATGCGAGACCCTTCGTGGACACCGTTGACATGCCCCGCGGACGGCCGTAACTTCCCGCATACCGAATTCCGATCAATCCGATAGGGAATTCGAATCGGAGGGAGACCGGCATGGCACGAGCGATGAACGGCATGGTGCAGATCGCGCACGCCCGCTCCCTGTGTCGTGCCCGCCGTTGTTGTCCCGCCGGCCGCTGACCGCACCCAGGTAAGACCTAGCAGCGCCCCCTGCTGACCGGCCCGTCGCGGCCGTCCGTCGTCGTCCCCGCCCCGGGGCCGACATCCCGCGCTCCGTCACCTCGCGTCACCCGCCACCCGTCGGTAACCCCCACCCTGCCCCCGCGTCACTCCCGGTGACGGACCTTCGTGCACCCTCACGCAGGTCCGCCTCGCCGTGCCCCGAGAGGACAACCCCCCATGGTCCCGAACCACCCCCGCCGTACGTCGCCCACAGCAGTCGCAGCCCCGGCCGTCGCCACGGCCCTGGCCGCCGCGCTCGCCCTGACCGGCTGCGCCGGACCCGACACCGCCGCGGGCGGCGCGCCCGCCGAGCCGACGCCGGGCGGCACGCTCCGGTTCGCGCTCGGGGCCGCGCCGCAGGGCGTGGACCCGCAGCAGGTCGGCTCGAACGTCAGCATCTACGTGGCGCGGCAGCTCGCCGACTCGCTCACCGACCAGGACCCCGAGACCGGCGAGATCCAGCCGTGGCTCGCGGAGAGCTGGGACGTCAGCGACGACCTGACCCGGTTCACGTTCCACCTGCGCGACGGCGTGACGTTCTCCGACGGCAGCGCGCTGGACTCCGCCGACGTCAAGGCCAGCTTCGACGCCGTCGCGGGCGACCTCGGGGCGAGCGCGCCGCTCGCGGCGAGCTACCTCGCGGGCTACGAGCAGACCGAGGTGCCCGACGAGCAGACCGCGACCGTCGTCTTCGACGCGCCGAACGCGCAGTTCCTGCAGGCCACCTCGACGGTGTCGCTCGCGATCCTGGCCGAGGAGACGGCGGCGGTGGACCCGGCCGAGCGCCTGCAGGGCGACGTCGTCGGCTCGGGGCCGTTCGTGCTGGACAGCTACACGCAGGACCAGGGCGCCGTCATCACGCGCCGCGAGGGCTACGACTGGGCGCCCGCGTCGGCGGAGCACGACGGCGACGCCTACCTGGAGCGCGTCGAGTTCTCGGTCGTCCCGGAGTCCGGGGTGCGGGCCGGCGGGCTCGCGTCCGACCAGTTCGACGCCGTCGGCGACGTGCTGCCGCAGGACGTGCCGCAGGTCGAGGGCTCGGGCGGCGCGGTGCTGACCCGCGCCAACCCGGGCGTGCCGTTCGTGCTGCAGCCCAACCTGACCCGCGCGCCCCTGGACGACGTCGAGGTGCGCCGCGCCCTCCTGCTGGCGATCGACCGCCAGGAGCTGGTCGACACGGTGCTGTCCGACGCGTTCGAGCCGGCCACGGGCATCCTCGCGTCCACCACGCCGGGCTACACCGACCTGTCCGACCGGCTCGCCTTCGACCCCGAGGAGGCCGGCCGCATCCTCGACGACGCCGGGTGGGCCCCCGGCCCGGACGGCATCCGCGAGAAGGACGGCGAGCCGCTGGAGATCGAGGTGACCTACACCCCGGTGTTCACCGGCAGCGGGCCGGTGCTGGAGCTGGTGGCCCAGCAGCTGCGCGCCGTCGGCGTCGACCTCACGCTCCGCCAGCTCACGGCCCCCGAGCAGACCGTCGCCCAGGACTCCGGTGACTACGACTTCTACTACTACAACGTCACCCGGGCCGACGCCGACATCCTGCGCACCCAGTTCTCCACCGCGCAGCGCAACCTCAGCCTGCGCGAGCCCGACGACGTCGTGGACCCGCTGCTCGACGAGCAGCTCGGCGAGGCCGACCCGGCCGCCCGCGACGCGATCGCGGCCGAGGCGCAGGAGGCGCTCCTCGACGAGGGCCTCGCGATCCCGCTGTTCGAGCTGTCCCAGTCGATCGGGGTGCGCGGCGACGTGCACGGGGTCACCTTCGACGCCTCCTCCCGCCTGCTGTTCCACGACGCCTGGATCGAGCAGGAGTGATGGTCGCCTACGTGCTGCGCCGCCTCGGCGGCGCCGTCGCGGTCCTGTGGGCGGCGTTCACGCTCTCCTACCTGATCCTGTACCTGCTGCCCAGCGACCCGGTCGCGATCATGCTCGACCAGGGCGCCGGGGGCGAGCGCGTGGACCCGGCGCGGGTCGCCGAGCTGCGCGAGCGCTACGGGTTCGACCAGGGGCCCGTGCAGCAGTACCTCACGCTGCTCGGCCGCACCCTGACGGGCGACCTCGGCACCTCCATCAGCAGCGGCGCCCCCGTGACCGGCCTCATCGCGGACGCGTTCCCCGAGACGGCCAAGCTCGCCGGCCTCGCGCTCGCCCTCGCCCTGGTCGCCGGGGTGGGGATCGCCCTGCTCGCGTCCTGGACCCGGGCCGGGTGGCTGCGCGACCTGCTGCTCGCGCTGCCGCCGCTCGGCGTCGCGGTGCCCGGGTTCTGGGTCGGCCTCGTGCTGCTCCACCTGTTCTCGTTCACCTGGTTCGTCTTCCCGGCGGTCGGCAACGAGGGGTTCGCCTCCCTGGTGCTGCCCGCGGTCACGCTCGCGACCGGCCTCGCCGCCGTCGTCGCGCAGGTGCTCTCCCAGGGCCTGCGCGAGGCCTGGGGCGCGCCCTACGTCGAGACGGCGTTCGCCAAGGGCTCCGGGCGGGCCCGGGTGCTCGGCGCGCACGTCGTGCGCAACGGGTCGCTGCCCACCGTCACCGTGCTCGGCGTCCTGGTCGGCAACCTGCTGGGCGGCACGGTCGTGGTCGAGACGGTGTTCTCCCGCCAGGGCTTTGGCCGCCTGGTCGAGAACGCCGTGACCACGCAGGACATCCCCGTGGTCCAGGGGCTCGTGGTCGTCGCCGCCGCGGTGTTCGTCCTGACCAGCCTCCTGGTCGACCTCGTCCACCCCCTGCTCGACCCGCGGGTGCTCGCCGGCGCCCACGGCCGCACCGGGGGAGGCGCGCGATGACCCGCACACTCGCCCTGCTCCGCACGCGGCCCGCCGCGCTGGTGGCGCTCGCGATCGTGGTCCTGGTCCTGGCCTGGGCGCTCGTCCCCGGCCTGTTCACCGGGCAGGACCCGATCACCGGCGTCCCCGCGGACAAGCTCCAGGCCCCCGGCGCCGCCCACTGGTTCGGCACCGACCACCTCGGCCGCGACCTGTTCTCCCGCACCGTGCACGGCACCAGCCTGTCGGTGCGCGCCGCGCTGCTCGCGATCGGCGTCGCCCTGGTGGCCGGGTCCGGCATCGGGCTGCTCGCAGGCTTCCTCGGCGGCCCCGTCGACGACGCCCTCATGCGCGCCACCGACGTGCTGCTCGCCATCCCCGGCCTGCTGCTGTCGCTCGCCGTCGTGACCGCGCTCGGCTTCGGCACCGTCAAGGTCGCGATCGCCGTGGGCATCGCCTCGATGGCCACGTTCGCCCGCGTCATGCGCAGCCAGGTGCTGCGCGTGCGGCACGCCACCTACGTGGAGGCCGCGCGGCTGGCCGGCGCGGGCCGGGGCGCCGTCCTGCTGCGGCACGTGCTGCCCAACGCCGCCGGCCCCGTGCTGGCGCTCGCGGCCGTCGAGCTCGGCGCCGTGATCCTGGCGGTCTCCGCCCTGAGCTTCCTCGGGTACGGCGCCACGCCGCCCACGCCCGAGTGGGGCTCCCTGGTCGCGGAGGGGCGCGACTACCTGGCCGTCGCCTGGTGGTACTCCACGCTGCCGGGCCTGGTCATCGCCCTGTTCGTGCTCGCCGTCGGCGTGCTCGGCCGGGCACTCACCCGCGAGACGAGGACGGACCGATGACGCTGACGACGCGGCCCGGCACGGGCACCCCTGCGACCGGCACCCCCGCTTCGGCGACCGCCGCGGGCGACCCCGCGCCGTCGGGCGGCCCGCTGCGCGTGCGCGGCCTGCGGGTCGCCTACGGCGAGGCCGAGGTGGTGCACGGCGTGGACCTGGACGTGCGGCCCGGCGAGGTGGTCGCGCTGGTCGGCGAGTCCGGGAGCGGCAAGTCCACGACGGCGCACGCCCTGATCGGCCTGCTGCCCGACGGCGGCCGCGTCACCGCGGGGGAGGTGACGCTCGGCGCCGGGCCGCGGTCCACGCCGCTGACCGGCCTGCTCCCCGACGCGTGGCGGCGGGTGCGCGGCGTGCGCGTCGGGTTCGTGCCGCAGGACCCGGGCACCGCGCTCGACCCCGTGGTGCGGGTGGGGGACCAGGTCGCGGAGGCCCTCGTGGTGCACGGGACGCCGCGCCGGGCCGCCCGCGAGCGGGCCGTCGAGATCCTGGCCGAGGTGGGGCTGGACCGGCCGCGGGAGCGGGCCCGGCAGTACCCGCACCAGCTCTCGGGTGGCATGCGGCAGCGGGTGCTCGTGGGGATCGCGATGGCGTGCGAGCCGGAGCTGGTGATCGCGGACGAGCCGACGTCGGCCCTGGACGTGACCGTGCAGCGGCGGGTGCTGGACCTGCTCGCGGACCTCACCGGCCGGGCGGGCACGGCCGTGCTGCTCATCACGCACGACCTCGCCGTGGCCGCCGACCGGGCCGACCGGGTGGTCGTGCTCAAGGACGGCGTCGTGGTCGAGGAGGGCCCGGCCGCCCGGGTGCTGGGCGCGCCCGAGCACCCGTACACGCGGGAGCTGGTCGCGGCCGTGCCCGGCAGAAATAATGTGCCAAGCGCATACGCGCCGGACGCCGGTGCCGAGGACGAGGCGGGCGAAGGACCGGCCCCGAGAAGGGCCGCCGGCACGACCTCCGCCACCGTTGCCGGGACCGTTGCCGCAACCGTTGCCGCCACCGTCGCCGACGGCGCCCGCACGCAGGACGGCACCGCGGAGACCCCGCCGTCCGCCCTCCTGGAGGTCCGCGGCCTGGTCAAGGAGTTCCGCCTGGGTCGCCGGGAGCGGCTGCGCGCCGTCGACGACGTGTCGTTCGCCGTCCCGCGCGGCTCCGCGTTCGCGCTGGTGGGGGAGTCGGGGTCGGGCAAGTCGACCACGGCACGCCTCGTGCTCGGCCTGGAGCAGCCCGACGGGGGTGCGGTCGAGCTGGACGGCGCGCCCGTCGGCGCCGACCGGGCGACCCGCCGTCGGACCCAGCTGGTGCACCAGGACCCGTACTCGTCCCTCGACCCCCGCTTCACGGTCGCCGCCGTCGTGGAGGAGCCGCTGCGCGCCCATCGCGTTGGGGACCGCGCCGAGCGGCGCGACCGCGTGGCGCAGCTCCTGCAGCAGGTGCACCTCTCGCCGGACCTGGCCGGACGGCGGCCGGCCGAGCTGTCGGGCGGGCAGCGCCAGCGGGTGGCCATCGCGCGGGCGCTGGCGCTCGACCCGGAGCTGCTCGTGCTGGACGAGCCCACCTCCGCGCTCGACGTCTCCGTGCAGGCCCGCGTGCTGGAGCTGCTGGCCCGGCTGCGCGCCGAGCGGGGCCTGACCTACCTGTTCATCTCGCACGACCTGGCGGTGGTGCGGCAGGTCGCCGACCACGTCGGGGTCATGAGCGCCGGCCGGCTCGTGGAGACCGGACCCGTCGGCCGCGTGTTCGACCACCCCGCCCACCCGTACACCGCGGAGCTGATCGCTGCGATCCCCGGTGCCCGCACCGCTGCGCAGCACCCCGACCGGAAGGACCTGACATGACCGAGGTACTGAGCAAGCCGGCGGCGGCCTCGCCCGACGCCGCCGCAGCCGCCGACGCCGCCGCGCGCGAGCACGCCGCGTGGCGGTCCGCCCGCGAGCGCGACCTGCGCACGCCCCACGGCTGGCTGACCCCGGCGGCGCTGCTGTGGCCCACGGCCACGCCGGCGCGCCTGCCGGGGCTGCCCGGCGAGTGGTGGGTCGCCGAGCGGACGCTGTACACCCGCCCGGCGTCCGGCGACACGGCCGTGCTGGTGGGGGAGCACGTCGAGCCCGACGGTCCGACGTCGGTCGTCGTGGGCGAGGGCCGCAGCCGGATCCTGGGCACGTTCCTGCCGCAGGGCCGCGCGGCCGGGGCCGAGCACGAGGTGGCGGTCGAGGTGGTGCTGCGCACCGGCCGGTACGCCGTGCGGCCGCGGGACCCGGAGGCGGCCACCCGCACGGGGTTCGACGGCGTCCCCGCGTTCGACCACGACCCGGCCTGGGTGCTGGACGTGCCCGTGCGCTGGTACGACGAACCCGACGCGGTGACCGTGGGCGCGGCGCAGCCCCGCCTGGTGCACCACGTCGAGGTGTTCGGCGAGGTGGACGTCGCCCACGCCGGGACGGTCACCACCCTGGCGCTGACCGGCAGCAGCACCGAGCCGACCCTCCTGTTCACCGACGAGTCCGACGAGGTCGCGCCGTGGCGGGTCCTGCACGTCCGCGTCCCGGGGACGACGGCGGACGCCGCCGACGGCCCGGCCCCCGGCACGCTGCGCCTGGACCTGAACCGGGCGCTGAACCTGCCGTACGCGTTCACGCGGTTCGGCACGTGCCCCGCCCCGCTGGCGGGCAACCACCTGCCGTTCGCGGTCACCGCGGGCGAGAAGGCACCCCGTTGACGGCGCTCGCCGGGCTGGAGGTCCGCGACGTGCACCTGTCCGACCCGCTGGTCGAGCCGCTGCTGGCGGGCCTGTCGGTCGAGTACCGCACCCGCTACCACGACCTGCTGACCGAGGAGCAGCACCGGGCCGAGATGGCGCACTACGCGGCCGAGGAGTTCGCCCCGCCCGTGGGCGCCCTGGTGCTGCTCCTGGAGCACGGCGAGCCGGTGGCGGGCGGCGCGTTCCGCCGTCGGCTGGAGCCCGAGCTGGGGGAGGCCGCGCGCCTGGCGCGCGCCGACGCCCGCGACGCGGACGGCGTCCCGGCCGTCCCCACGGCCGAGCTCAAGCGCATCTGGACCCACGACGCGCACCGGCGCCGCGGCCTGGCCCGGCGTGTGCTGGCCGAGCTGGAGACCCGGGCCCGCGACCTGGGCTACCCGCGGCTCTACCTGACCACCGGCCCGCGCCAGCCGGAGGCCGCGGGTCTCTACCGCGCCACGGGCTACACGCCGCTCACCGCGGCCGCCGCCGGCGAGCCCGCGCCCGCCGACCCCGCGACCGAGCAGCCGTTCGGCCCGCTCCCCTTCGAGAAATGGCTGACGACATGAGCGCCGACCTGGCCGAGGGCGAGTCCCGGCTCCTGTACCCGCCGCCCGGCCTGCCGCCGGGCGGGGGCGGGCCGGCGCAGGCCGGACCCGCCGACGAGGACCTGCGCGTGGTCGCGGCCCGGCATCCGGGCCGCTGGATCGCGACCGCCGTGGTGGGCGTGCTGCTGGCCATGGTCGTCTCCTCCCTGGTCACCAACGACCGCTGGGAGTGGGACGTCGTGGCCCGCTACCTCACGTGGCCCTCCATCCTGGAGGGGGCGTGGGCCACGATCCGGCTCACGGTGACGGCGTCGATCGTGGGCTTCGCGCTCGGCACGGTGCTGGCCCTGATGCGGCTGTCCCGCTCGCCGCTGCTGCAGGCCGTCTCGTGGGCCTACACGTGGGTGTTCCGGTCGGTGCCGCTGCTGCTGCAGCTCCTGCTCTGGTACAACCTCGCCTACCTGTACCCGGTGCTGAGCCTCGGCATCCCGTTCGGGCCGGAGTTCCTGTTCTTCGACACGCTCGACCTGATCGACAAGTTCTGGGCCGCGATCCTGGGCCTCGGGCTGTCGCAGGCGGCGTACAGCGCGGAGATCGTGCGGGCCGGCATCCTCGGCGTCGACCAGGGCCAGCACGAGGCCGCGGCGTCCCTGGGCATCCCGCGCCACCGCCAGGTGCGCCGGATCATCCTGCCGCAGGCGATGCGGTCCATCGTGCCCACCGCGGTGAACGAGGTGATCGGCCTGCTCAAGGGCACCTCGATCGTGTACGTGCTGGCGTACGGCGAGCTGTTCTACATCGTGAGCGTCATCTACGGCCGCAACGGCCGGGTCGTGCCGCTGCTCATCGTCGCCGCGATCTGGTACCTCGCGCTGACCACACTCATCACGGTGGTCCAGTACTACGTGGAGCGGCACTACGCCAAGGGCGCGCTGCGCACCCTGCCGCCCACGCCCGTCCAGCGGGTGCGGTGGGAGCTCCAGGTCGGCTGGTCGCGCCTGACCGGCGCCCCCGTGCCCGACGGCGTCCCGCCCGCCTTCGCGGCGCGCGTCCGGGTGGGGCGCTGGGTCGCCCCGCGCGCCGGCACCACCACCAACGCCGGCTCCGGTACCGGCACGGGACCTCAGGGAGGTGCCGCATGACCGGCGGACTGCTGGAGATCCGGGGCGTGCACAAGTCGTTCGGCCTGCTGGAGGCCCTGCGCGGCGTGGACCTGACCGTCCGCCCGGGCGAGGTGACCGCGATCATCGGCCCGTCCGGGTCGGGCAAGTCGACCCTGCTGCGCGCCATCAACCACCTGGAGAAGGTGGACCGCGGGTTCGTGTCCCTGGACGGCGAGCTCATCGGCTACGCCCGGCACGGCAACACCCTCCGGGAGCTCACCGAGCGCGAGATCCTGCGCCGGCGCACCCGGATCGGGTTCGTGTTCCAGAACTTCAACCTGTTCCCGCACCTCACCGTGCTGGAGAACATCGTCGAGGCGCCCATCTACGCGCAGGGTCGGCCGCGCGCCGAGGCCGAGGCGGAGGCGCGCGAGCTGCTGGCCCGCGTCGGGCTCGCCGACCGGGCCGACGCCCGGCCCCGGCAGCTCTCCGGCGGCCAGCAGCAGCGCGTCGCCATCGCCCGCGCCCTGGCCCTGCGGCCCGCGGTCGTGCTCTTCGACGAGCCGACGTCGGCCCTGGACCCCGAGCTCGTCGGCGAGGTGCTCGGCGTCATCAAGGAGCTCGCCGGCACCGGCACCACGCTCGTCGTCGTCACGCACGAGGTGGGCTTCGCCCGCGAGATCGCGGACACCGTCGTCTTCATGGACGAGGGCGTCGTGGTCGAGCAGGGGCCGCCCGCCGACGTGCTCGACAACCCCACCAACGACCGGACCAAGGCCTTCCTGGAGAAGGTCCTGTGACCCCGTTCCCGACCCCCACCCCAGCCCGGGATTCTGCCCCGGAAACTGCCCCGAGAGGAACCACCGTGACCGTCTCCCGACGAGCCGTCCGCACCCGTCTGCTCGCCCTGGCCGCCGTCCCCCTGCTCGCCCTCACCGCCGCCTGCTCGGCCGCCAGCACCGAGCGACCCGAGGCGGACGACGCCGCCGGCCTCGCCGGGAACGCGCCCGAGTCGGCCGGCCTGCAGGTCAGCACCAGCCCCGACCAGGAGCGTGTCCGCACCACCGAGTCCGCCGAGGCCGTCGCGCTGCTGCCCGACGAGTGGGCCGACAAGGACGAGATCACCGTCGCCGTCAGCGCCAGCGGCTCCCCGCCCCTGGTCTTCCTCGCCGACGACGACAAGACGCCGATCGGCCACGAGACCGACATCGCCCAGCTCGTCGCGGACGCGCTCGGCAAGGACGTGAACCTGGAGGTCAAGGCCTGGGCCGACTGGCCGCTCGCCCTCCAGTCGGGCGACGTCGACGCCGTCATCTCCAACATCACCGTGACCGAGGAGCGCAAGGAGACGATCGACTTCTCCAGCTACCGCGTCGACGAGCTCGGCTGGCTCACCGCCGCCGACTCCGACCTGACGATCGAGAAGCGCGAGGACATCGCGGGCAAGGTCGTCGGCGTCGGCTCCGGGACCAACCAGGAGAAGATCCTGCTCGAGTGGGACCGCCTCAACCAGGAGGACGGGCTGGAGCCCATCCAGGGCCCCGAGTACTACGAGCAGCTCTCCGACGTGCTGCTCGCCCTCCAGTCGGGCCGCGTCGAGGCCTACGTGGGGCCCAACGCCGTGCTCGCCTACCAGGCCGCGGTCTCCCCGGAGGACTTCAAGGTGGTCGGCACCCTGAACGGCGGCTGGCCCGACACGGCGCAGATCGCCGTCGCCACCAAGAAGGGCGCCGGCGCCGCCGAGGCGGTCACCGCCGCCCTCAACCACGCCATCGAGGACGGGTCCTACCAGCAGGTGCTGGAGCGCTGGGGCCTCGAGGTCGAGGCCGTGGACCACGCCGAGACCAACCCGCCCGGCCTGCCCAAGACCGAGGAGTGAGCCGCATGACCGAACCGACCACCGACCGCACCACCCGCGTGCCCCTGTCCGTGCTGGACCTCGCCCTGGTCGCCGACGGCTCCACCGGCGTCGAGGCGATCCAGCGGGCCGTGGCGCTCGCGACCGACCTCGACGCCCTGGGCTACCACCGCGTCTGGTACGCCGAGCACCACCTCGCGCCCGGCGTCGCCTCCGCGTCGCCGGCGGTCCTCGCCGCCGCCGTCGCGGCCCGCACCTCGCGCATCCGCGTCGGCTCCGGGGCGGTGCTGCTGTCCACGACGTCGCCCCTGATCGCCGCCGAGCAGTTCGGCACCATCGCCGCCCTGCACCCCGGGCGGGTCGACCTGGGGCTGGGCCGGTCGTTCACGGTCCCGCCGTCGGCCCGCCCGGGTGGCGAGGGGCCGTCGGACGGCGGGACGACGTCGGGTGCAGCGCCGTCGGACGGCGCGCCGGGCGGCGCCGCCGACGTCGTGCCGCCGCCCCGCCCGCCGGCGCCCGCCGTGCCCCGGCTGGTGGACGGGCTCTACGTGCCGCCCGCGCCGCCGAACGGGTTCAACGACCCCGCGCTGCGCGAGCGGATCCTCGCCCAGCAGGAGGTGATCGGCGTGCAGCGCAAGCCCGCCGACTTCCGCGAGGAGGTCGAGCTCGTGCTCGACGTCCAGCGCGGCACCTACCGGGACCGGACCGGCGGCGCCTACACGAGCCCGCCCGTCGAGGGGGCCCAGTTCGACCTCTGGCTCCTCGCGTCCAGCGGGGGCGAGAGCGCCCGCGTGGCGGGCGAGCTCGGCCTGCCGCTCGCGGCCAACTTCCACGTCAGCCCCGCCACCGTGCTGGACACCGTCGCCGCCTACCGGGAGGCGTTCCGGCCCGGCGTGCTGGAGGAGCCCTACGTCATCGTGTCGGCCGACGTGCTCGTGGCGCAGACCCTGGAACGCGCCCGCGTGCTCGCCGAGCCGTTCGCCGACTGGGTGCTGTCCATCCGGCGCGGCGAGCGCGGCGCCATCGCCTACCCGTCGCCGTCCGCCGCCACCGCCTGGACCGACCGGCCCGACGCCGAGCGCGCCCTGGTGGCCGACCGGGTCGACACCCGGATCGTGGGCGACCCGGCCACCGTCGTCGAACGCCTCGAGACGCTCGTGCGCGTCACCGGCGCCGACGAGCTGCTCGTGACCACCGCCACCCACGACCCCGCCGAGACGCGCCGCTCCTTCGAGCTGCTGGCCCACGCCTGGGGCGACGCCGACCGGGCCGCCGCCCCGGACGGCGGGCGCGTGGCCAGCGGCGTCTGACGCGGTACCCCCACCGAACCGTCCCGGCACCGAACGAAGGAGAACCCCCATGCCCGTCGAGTTCCTCGGCATCGCCGCGACCAGCGACGCCTCCGAGACCACCGCACGCACCACCCAGCCCTTCGACCCCGAGTACCTGGTCCGCATCGCCCGCGCGCACGCGGACAACGGCTGGACCCGCATCCTGTTCGCCTACGGCTCCTCCGGGCCGGAACCGTCGGCGCTCGCCGCGCACGTCGCCGCGCACGTGCCGGACATCGAGCTGCTGCTGGCGCACCGGCCGAACGTCTCCTACCCGACGTACGCGGCCAAGACGTTCGCGACCCTGGACCAGCTCTCGGGCGGGCGGCTGTCCGTGCACTTCATCTCGGGCGGCAACGACCACGAGCAGGGCCGCGAGGGCGACACCCTCACCAAGGACCAGCGGTACGCCCGCACGCGCGAGTACATCCAGATCGTGAAGCGGGCCTGGACCAGCGCCGAGCCGTTCGACCACCACGGCGAGTTCTACGACCTCGACGACTTCGTGCTGGACACCAAACCGGTCGAGGGCCACGTGCCCACCATCTCGTTCGGCGGCTCGTCCGAGGCCGCCTATCCGGTGGGGGCCGCCGAGGCCGACATCTACGCCGTCTGGGGAGAGCCGCTGGACCGCACCGCCGAGCAGATCGCCCGCGTGCACGCCGAGGCGGCCGCGGCCGGCCGGGCGACGCCGCCGCGCATCCACGCGGCGTTCCGGCCGATCATCGCGCCCACCGAGGAGCTGGCCTGGGAGAAGGCGCACCGCATCCTGGACCGGATCGAGGCGCGCAAGGCCGCCCAGGGCGGTGTGCTGAGCCGGCGCCACCCCATCGACAAGCCGGAGAACGCGGGGTCCCAGCGCCTGCTGGAGATCGCCGCCCAGGGCGAGCGGTTCGACACCGCGCTGTGGACGGCCACCGCGAAGGCGACCGGCGGCGCCGGGAACTCCAACGCCCTGGTCGGCACGCCGGAGCAGGTCGCCGAGGCGCTGCTGGCGTACTACGACCTGGGCGTGCGGGTCATCTCGGCCCGCGGCTACGACCTGCTCGACGACGCGATCGACTTCGGCCGCTACGTCATCCCGCTGGTCCGGGAGGGCGTGGCCCAGCGCGACGCGGCGGCGGCCGCCGCCGAGAGCACGGCGGCCTGATGCGCTTCCAGGTCCTGGACATCGCGTTCAACCCGCCGCACCCCGTGACGGGCCGCGAGGTGCCGCCCGCCGACCGGCTGAACCGGATCGTGGACACCGCGGTGCTCGCCGAGGAGCTCGGCTTCGACTCCTTCGCGGTGGGGGAGCGGCACGCGGGCCCGGTGCTGTCGTCGGCCCCGACGGTGCTGCTCGGCGCCATCGCCGCCCGTACCTCCCGCATCCTGCTGTCCACGGGCGTCACGGTGCTGTCCCTGCACGACCCGATCCGGCTCGCCGAGGACCTCGCGACGGTCGACCAGCTCAGCCGCGGCCGGCTGGAGATCGTCATCGGCAAGGGCAACGAGGACCTCCAGTACCCGCTGCTCGGCCTGGACATCACCAAGCAGTACGAGTACCTGCGGGAGAACTACGAGCTGCTGCGGCTGCTGCTCTCCACCGAGGACGTCACGTGGGAGGGCCGGCACCGCCACCGGCTGGAGCACGCGACCACCCTGCCGCGGCCGTTCGCGGGGCCGTTCCGCATCTGGCACGGCTCGGCGACGTCGCAGTTCGCCGTCGACCTCGCGGCCGAGCACGGCGACCCGATCGTCACCGCCAACGCCCTCCAGCCCCGCGAGAACTACGCGCTGCTCATCGACCGGTACCGCGAGCGGTACGCGGCCGCGGAGCACGACCCGGCGTACGGGTTCGTCGGCGCCGGCTCGGGCGGCCTGTTCCTGGCCGACACCACCGAGAAGGCCGTGGAGCAGTACCGGCCGATCTACGAGGGTCAGGTGCGCCAGCAGGACGCGCGCCGGCACGCGCCGGGCGCGGTCGGCAAGGTGACCAGCTTCCGCACGCTGGAGGACGCCGTCGAGCGCGGGCCGGCGCTGGTGGGCTCGCCCGAGCGGGTGGCCGAGAAGATCCTGGACTACCACGGCTCGTTCGGGCACGTGCTGCAGTCGGTGTCCGTGAACCACCTGCTGGAGCCGGCGCGGCAGGAGGACGTGCTGCGCCGGTTCGCGGCCGAGGTGGTGCCGGTGGTCCGGGCGGAGGTGACCACCGACCTGTGGGGGCCGCACGACGACCGGCGCGCGGCCGGCTTCACGGCGTCGGACGCGCCGGCCACCGCGACCGCACCGGCCGGTGGCGGGCGCGGTGTGCTTCGTTGACACTCCTGGAGGAGCGACGTAATTTCGTGCGCGGCGATCTCCGACCGATCGAATGTCCATCCGGTCGGTCGGTTATCGCGCGCCGCGACTTCACCCGCGGTGCGGGACAACCAGTGCGGCCCCCAGTTCGTCTTGTGCGGTGGGGGCCCTCGCCGGCGCACGCCGGCACCCCGACCGGGAGGACATGACATGACCGAGGCTCTGCAGGCCGCCACGTCCGGTACGAACGCCGCCGAGGAGGCCGTTCGTGAGCACGCCGCCTGGCGTGCGGACCGGGAGCGTGAGCTGCGCGAGCCGTACGGCTGGCTGAGCCCGACGGCGCTCCTGTGGCCGACGGCGACGCCGTCGCGCCTGCCCGGGGTGCCCGGCGAGTGGTGGGTCGCCGACGGAGTGCTGCGCACGCAGCCCGTCCCGGGGGAGACCGCGGTGCTGGTGGGCGAGGACATCGAGCCCGACGGCCCCACGGCGATCGGCGTCGGCGAGGGGCGTGGCCGGGTCGTGGGTACCTTCCTGCCCGAGGGTCGGGCCGCCGGGCCGGACGAGACGGCCGAGGTCGCCGTCGAGGTGATCGTGCGCACCGGCCGGTACGGCGTGCGGCTGCGCGACCCGCAGGCCGCCACGCGCACCGCCTTCGCGGGCGTCCCCACGTTCGACCACGACCCCGCCTGGGTGCTGGAGGTGCCCGTGCGCTGGTACGACGAGCCCGAGCCCGTCACGGTCGGCGCGGCCCGGCCCGGGCTGGTGCACCACGTCGAGGTGCTCGGCGAGGTCGACGTCGTGCACGGCGGCCGGTCGGCCACGCTCGCGCTGACCGGCACCCTGACGTCGCCCGTCGTCGTGTTCAGCGACGAGGCCGACGGCGTCGCGCCGTGGCGGGCGCTCCAGATCACGACGACCGACGCCGCGCCGTCGGACACGCTGCGCCTGGACCTGAACCGGGCGGCAAACCTGCCGCACGCCTTCACGGACTTCGGCACGGGCGCCGCGCCGCTGGCGGGCAACCACCTGCCGTTCGCCGTCACCGCCGGCGAGAAGGCGCCGCGATGAGGGCGATTCACTGCAAGCGGATCGACCGATGAGGCGACACGCCGGGACAATTCGCCCGAGTTTCCGCGATTCCACCGGGTTACCGTGCACATGACCATGGCAGGATGACGCCATGGCGCTCACGGGACAGGTCAAGGAGGAGCTCGCGCGGGTGCGGGTGGCGAAGACGTCGTGCCGTAAGGCAGAGGTCTCCGCGACGCTGCGGTTCTCGGGCGGGCTCCACATCATCTCCGGTCGGGTCGTGATCGAGGCGGAGCTGGACACCGAGGCGGCAGCGACCCGGCTGCGGCACGCCATCCACGACCTCTACGGGCACACGAGCGAGCTCATCGTGGTGCAGGCCGGCGGCCTGCGGAAGAGCTCGCGGTTCGTGGTGCGCGTGGTGCGCGAGGGTGAGTCGCTCGCCCGCCAGACCGGCCTGCTCGACGCCCGCGGCCGCCCCGTGCGCGGCCTGGCGCCCGAGGTCGTGTCCGCCGGCGTCCCCGAGGCCGAGGCCGTCTGGCGCGGCGCGTTCCTGGCGCACGGGTCCCTGACCGAGCCCGGCCGGTCCATGGCGCTCGAGGTGACCAGCCCCGGGCCGGAGGCCGCGCTCGCGCTCGTCGGCGCGGCCCGCCGCCTGGGCGTGGCGGCCAAGTCCCGCGAGGTGCGCGGCATCGACCGCGTCGTGATCCGCGACGGCGACTCCATCGGCCGCATGCTGGAGCGGATCGGCGCGCCCGAGACGCTCAAGGTCTGGGAGGAGCGGCGCGAGCGCCGCGAGGTGCGCGGCACGGCGAACCGCCTGGCGAACTTCGACGACGCGAACCTGCGCCGGTCGGCCCGGGCGGCGGTGGCCGCGGGGGCGCGCGTGCAGCGGGCGTTCGAGATCCTGGGGGACGAGCTGCCGGAGCACCTGCGGCAGGCCGGTGAGCTGCGCCTGGCGCACAAGCAGGCGTCGCTGGAGGAGCTGGGCCGGCTGGCGGAGCCGCAGCTGTCCAAGGACGCGGTCGCGGGCCGGATCCGCCGGCTGCTGTCGACGGCGGACAAGCGCGCCCTGGAGCTGGGGATCCCGGACACCGAGGCGGGGCTGTCGGCGGACCTGCTCGATCTCTGATCTGTTTCCGTGGGATCTGTATTTGTGGGAAAGGACAGAACCGGGAGTTCCAGGCTGTCCGGCTCGGGTCACGGTTCGGCACGGTTCGGGTATAGGCTCGAAATCGTCAGGTGACGACGCCGTGACCATCGCGTTTCCCCTTCGGGTCGTCGCGGGGTCGCGGCGCCCGGAAACACCCTGGCAACGCACTGACTGTCGGGCATCGACGGCAGTGGCGTCAGATCCAAGGAAACGTGTGCGCCGGGACGGCCGGCGCCCCTGAGGAGGGCATTGTGACCATCCGCGTCGGCATCAACGGCTTCGGCCGTATCGGCAGGAACTTCTACCGGGCTCTCGTGGAGTCGGGTGCGGACATCGAGGTCGTGGGCGTGAACGACCTCACCGACAACAAGACGCTCGCGCACCTGCTCAAGTACGACACGACGCTGGGCCGCTTCGGCAAGTCGGTCGACTTCGACGACGACAACATCATCGTGGACGGCAAGAAGATCCGTGCGCTCGCCGAGCGCAACCCCGCCGACCTCCCCTGGGGCGAGCTGGGTGCGGACATCGTCATCGAGTCCACGGGCTTCTTCACGGACGCCACCAAGGCGAAGGCGCACATCGACGCCGGCGCGAAGAAGGTCATCATCTCGGCCCCGGCCAAGAACGAGGACGCGACGTTCGTCATGGGCGTCAACCACGAGCAGTACGACGCCGCGGCGCACCACATCATCTCGAACGCGTCGTGCACCACGAACTGCCTCGCCCCGCTGGCGAAGGCCCTGAACGACTCGATCGGCATCGAGCGTGGCCTCATGACCACGATCCACGCCTACACGGGTGACCAGAACCTGCAGGACGGCCCGCACAGCGACCTGCGTCGCGCCCGCGCCGCCGCGCAGAACATCGTGCCGACCACCACGGGTGCCGCCAAGGCCGTCGCCCTGGTGCTGCCGGAGCTCAAGGGCAAGCTGGACGGCTACGCCCTGCGCGTGCCGGTCATCACCGGCTCGGCCACGGACCTCACGTTCGAGGCGCCCCGCGACGTCACCGTCGAGGAGGTCAACGCCGCGGTCAAGGCCGCCGCCGAGGGCCCCCTGAAGGGCATCCTGGAGTACGTGGACGACGAGATCGTGTCGTCGGACATCGTGACCAACCCGCACCAGAGCATCTACGACTCGAAGCTCACCAAGGTGATCGGCAACCAGGTCAAGGTCGTCTCCTGGTACGACAACGAGTGGGGCTACTCGAACAGCCTCGTCTCGCTCACCG
>NZ_JBHWZO010000035.1:0-33232 GCF_042728455.1 Promicromonospora sp. NPDC060204 | reverse complement strand
CTTAACTCGTAGTCCGTAAAGCCCGAGCCGGCCTGTCGTTCCACTCTTATCTTATCGGAAGGCCAGCCAAGAACTTCCTTCACGACCTGATCAATAATGTCGAATCGCGTTTGTGCCTCGTTGCGCTCTAGATCGGAGTCTATCTGTCCGTTCGCGGCGCTAACAAGCGCTTCCAGAGCTTCATATCCGCGGTTAAACGACAAGTTCGCGTCCTCTAGGCTGTTTAGAGTTGCAAGCGAGATCGGACGGGCAGGCACCGCACAGTCACGTTCACCACATACACAGACGCATCACTCTGCGAGCCTGTGCCAGTTCACCACAACCCTCATCGCTATCACCACAAATGTGGCGCACCTGCACGGGTGAACTCTGGCTCTGGCAGGCCCCGTTCTTGATCGACGCATGATCAGTGCGCGAGGGAGGCGCGATGTGGTTGAGCTCGACTTACTTGAGTGGAGAAATCGTGCCTTCCGAAGCCTTGTGGGCTGGAGCCGCCCCGTCTGAGAGGACTCCCTCCCCTACCACAAGGCCCCGAGGGTCCTCGTGTCGTCGACTCTTCGCAACTACCAACCCATGGTGCCGGGCTGCCCATTAGCGAGGTCCGCGCCGTCACGTCGTGCTTGCTCGTCCGCGTCATGGCAGATCCGCGCCGCGCGGGCTCGGGTGTCCGCCAGCACCGCAGGGAAACGTTCCACAGGCCGAGGTCCGGACGGAACCTGGGGCTGGCGCACGATGTCGGAAGTGATGGTGCCCAAGGCTCGAGCAGCAACGACGAGAGCTTCGCCGCGCTCTCCGTCCTGCCCACCGGGCCCAAGAGGGTTGCTGGAGTCTGTGACCTGGTACCGGTCGCGGTAGGCCACCACCCGCCGCATCGCCATCTGCCACGTCTCCCGTCCACGACCGTCCGGCGGCGGTGGGGTGATGGTCTCCATCCATGGCTGTGGGTTCGTCACCGCATCCTGAACCAGGGCATCCAGGCGGGCAGCGATCAGATCAGCGTGCCGCGCAAGCCACCCCTGTACGGGTACATATCTATCGCCGGTCGTTCATGCCCTCCTGGCGCACTGGCCCCGGCTCCGCTGTCGACACCGGTGCCCGCGTCGATCCGGGTGGGACTGCTGCACAGATTGATGACACCTGTTCGTACAGGAGTCTCCTTGAGTCGGGCGCAAGCTGCACTGAGGACTGGTGCCGTCCCTGGCCAAGGACACGAAGATCGGGTCGCGGATTATCAACGCCCGGGTCGAGACAAGTGCGGAAAAGCCTGCCTCTGATGCTAAACGACGTCGTCTGCGACCTCGGCTTACGACTCAGTGTCCGCTTCGTCGCTCGTCACGACTGAACCTTCGCCTGGCTTCTCGGCCCGCGCCCGCGCCTGGTCCACCATTTCGATGACCGGCCACGTCACCAGCCGCAGGCAGAACCACCACATATAGAGGGCCGAGTAACTCCACCCCGAGTTGTCGTCGAGAAGGCCGTGCGCGACGTCGTTGCGGAGGTTCGGGCCACCTTGCACGATCAGCATCGCCTTCATCTCCATGACCATCCCTGCGCCGAAGATGTACTCCGTCTCGGCCATATCGAGGAGCACGTTCAAACTCTTCTCGCTCTCCACCCCGTGGGCGTCGACGAACAGCGTGTGCACGTTGTTCCGCTTCAACATGACGCGCACGACCTGCTCCAACTGCGGCACCAAGACAGAGACCGCAGCGCCGTAATTGCCGCCCAAACCGAGCGCCAGCCCGTCGCCCCACAACCTCACATGCCGCTCTGGCACCAACGGCGACTCAACACACAGCGACACCAAGTACTGCCGACTGAACTGGTGCTCGGTTGTCAGGACCTCCTGCGCAGGCTGGATGATGCCCTTTGCGAGCAACTGGGAATGAAAGAACGCGGTCCGCACCATCTCGGTCCACACTGCGTTCTCATCGTCAGCCGGACCAGAAGACCCCGGGCTCGCGGCGACCTTCCGGAAGTCAGACGAGAACGTCGAGGAGGCGAAGAGGTGCCTAATACTGCCCTTGAGTCCCTTCGCGGCGTTCGCGCGGGTATCAGCTTCGTCCATCGGCGGCGCGAGTGTCGCGAACGCAGCGAGCGCGTCGAACTTGTCCGCATGGCCCGACACTCTCGAGCGTGCGTAAGACACGGCCTCAGTCAGGTCTACCGGGTTCGACTGAATGCGCATCATCTGCTCCATCGAAGACTCCCGGCTCTCGCGCAGCCGAGTGCGGAGATCATCGACTAGCTCGTCGAGACCGTTCTTGAGTCGGTGAGAGCGTGGGACGGTCTGCAGGACTGCGATGGCCTTCTCCAAGAAGTGACCCTCGACCAGTGGACCTGCCTTCGGGTCTGCCTGGATGCGGGCGTCCGCCTCAGCAATGTAGGTCCGCGCAATGCGCTCGGTCGCAGCATTTGCCGCGGCCTCGTTCGACCCGCCCAGCCACAAGAGTGCCTCACGCTCAAGGTGACGTGACAGGCGAGGGTCCACCGACGACGCCTGCCCCGCGAGCGCGAACAGCCCATTGCGCACTTCAGCCCGCCCGGTCGGGCTGACCCGGCCGTGCTGGCGCAGCGTCTCCGCGAACCCGACAGTCCTGAAGTTGTCCGTCACCTGGCCCGCCAAGACCTGAGCCTTCAGCGCGTCCGACATTTCCTGCACGCGTACCTGGCCATCTTTGCCGCGCCGCACTGCAAGTGCGAACGCCCGCACCCACGCGTCCTTCCCTGCGCTGAACCACACATCGCCCGTCAGCGGCGCAGCCCGGTAGGCCTCGACCGCTCGGTCCAGCATCGCGACATCCGAGCGGTCCCCGTAGAACCAAGCGACATCAGCAACGCGAGCTCGCAGGTCGTCACGCTCAACCAGCGGAGCAATACGGGCCAGCAGCGCCACTTGGTCCGCACCCAGGTCCGCCGGCACCACCGTCCGCGTGTCGGCGAACTGCATTGTTGGTGTAAACGGCTCCAACCAGTCCTCTGCGTTCAACATCGCCGATGACGCCATCGCCAGGACCTGCAACACCAGTTCCTGAAACCCCGTGGCAGCCGGGTCCACCGCCGCCCGTTCAAGATGCCTCGACAGGGACTCTGACGGCTCATACGGACCACTTAGCGGCGCCGTCGCCAGCACGTCCTCCCACCACGACGGGTCAATCGCGTCGCTCATCGGGTCCATCCGTGCTCGTCCTTCTTTCAGTTGGCTGCACGGCCGGGCGAAACTCGCGGCGCGTGGGCGATGTCAGTAGATGGCGACCGCGTCGACGACGATGGCCGGTCCGGCGATGTAGGTCTGCACGTCGTCATCCGGCATCTTCAGTTCGAGGGAGGCGAACGCCTTGACGAGGTTCTCGCTAACGGTGGCCATCATCATCCGCCGGAAGAGGTACTCCCAGCCGTGCAGGAGCCAGTCCTCCGAGCTCAGGTATCCGTCGGTGCCCCCGGGCACAAGCTGTGTGACTGCGCCCAAGACACGAAACTCTCCCTCCAGGCGGTCTGCTGAAGCCGCGTCGACGAAGTGGCCCGGCCGGACATTGATGTATACCCGCTGGGCGAGACCGGTATTGGTCATCTCCAGCAGCACAGGAATCGGGAGGAGCTCGTTGCCAAGGTAGACGTCCTTGAGCTGCGCGGCGACGGCGGGGTGATCGGCCGTGAGCTTGTCGAGCGTGTTCAGGTCTGTAGCGTCTTCGGTTAGCACGCGCTTCATGATGTAGAGCAGCTTTCCGGCGACGCTGGCTGAGGTGATCCGTGCAGTGCCGTCGAGCTCGACGACGTCGTCTTTCGCGAGCGTCGCGTCATGACCAGGCCCCACTGTGACTGCGCCGTCGCGGATCAGTGCATCGATGACCTTGCTCACGGTCGCCTTGAGGTTCGGCGTCAGCTGGTATGTCGACTGGTATTCGACGTCGGAACTGGCCCGACCATCGGCACCGACACCGGCGATGCCGGCCTTACCTCCGGCCGAGCGTTGCTTCTTGGTCTTCTCGACGATGTCCGCCTGACGAGGGACCTCGATGTCGTGGTACTCGGCCAGCGCAAGAAGCGTCTCGGTGTCGACATACGTGGGCAAGCGAAGCGCCATAGCAGCCAAGTATGTCGGCTATGCGGCGACTGTGCCCTTCGGGACGCTACCGCACGAGGCCGAGCTGGACTGGCTGGCGGCCTCGCACGGCATTGAGCAGCCAGTCGGCGGCAGTGCGGACCCGGTTGCTCGCATCGAGATCGGGCGATAGCCGCGGTGACGACCTTCGCAGGCAGACCGGACATGGCTTTCTGCCGTGGCTCCGCAGCCATCTGGCAACCGCCCAGTAGGCACCCCCGGTGGGCGGTTGCCGTCGACCGTCAGGCAATGTGGAAGTCCGGCGCGCTCCCCGTGATCTACGCCGAAGCGCGCGTCAGCGGTCGCTACCGCGAAGTGAGCGAGCAGATCCGCGGGGGCAGCCTGGGGATCACTTGTAGTCCGTACGGAAGCAGGGCTCGGGCTCGTCGGTCGTCTCTACTTTCTAGACGTCTTCGCCCACCCCGATCGCCAGGCGGTGAGCGTGCCGACGAGTGCGGTTGACGGGGACGGCTCGGACCCGGACGGCGTGCACGCAGCTGCCAGCAGAGCGAGCACAGCAGCCAGGCCAAGGGCACGAAGTCCCCGAGCGCTCAACGAGCCCATGGTCAGCCCCTCTCCCGCGCACGGCCACTTGGAGGGAGGGCAGCCGCGCGACGGCTGATACCGGGGCGCAGCCGCCCATGGGACAGCATCCAGTCCCGGTCCCGGATTTCGGCCGCGCACGAGTCAATGTGCCGGAATTGCAGGGTTACCCACCCTTACGGCCGATGAGTGCCACGATCGCGCCGAAACCCATCTTGTAGGCAGTGGAACATGCGGCCGCGGCGGAGTTCACCGGCTCGGAGCCGTCACCGAGCAAGGCCAGGAGAATGCTCAAGATCAGCGCCAAGACGGTCAACGCGGCCACGGTGCAGAAGACCAGCTTGAAGCGAGGGGTCAGGTCGGAATCATGATCGGCCGAGTTGACACTCTCGGGCCGAGGCTCTTCCGATTGCCTCGCAATCCCGTCAGGATCTTGGTTCTCCACGCCCACGTATACTGCCCAGATGGGACATTGGTCCGAAGGTCTCGTCGACCAGGCCGCTCACATCATTGGTGGCAGTCCCGATCGCAAGAAGCTGACAGATCTGCTCGCCCATGCCGCCGCCGAAGTGGAGGTGCTCTCCGGCCGCACCTTCCGACCGATGCGCCGGACGTCCTCAAGCCTCGAGCCCAACGGTCTGCCGTTTGTCGACGTGCCGGACGTACAGGTTGGCTCGCTCGAAGGCGCGATGGGGGTCTGGGAGGTCCCGGATCCAACGGACCCCGCAATGGCGACTGTCCTGCAGGTTGCCCGCCTAGAGGGCGTGGTCTCGAACGCTGCTTCCACTGCCGACGGACTGTGGTCCGCGGGACAGCTAGTTGCGCATGCAGTCCAAGCGGGGACGCTGACGCGGGACTACGTCGTTGAGTGGCTCGGCACGGTTCTTGACGACGACCAGCGAAAGGACCTGTTTCGCCGCGTCATGGATCCTGCCATCCGCTTCTACGTCCCGATCCTCGGACAGTCGGTCGAGGGATGGTGGATTCAGATCGCTAGGCGCCTCATTTGGGTGACCGACGAGACGGAGGATGAGGGTCGACTCATCGAAATGTTGCTGGACAGGTCGGCCAACTCCGGAGAACACGTGCGACTAGCGGCCACGGAGCCGATCATGATCGTGGCCCGCATGACAGAGCAACCAGTGGAATGGGCATTCACGGCCCGGATCTGGCCGGAGGGCGTGCGCCGACCCATAGACCGGACGTGGAGCAAACTCGCGAGGGCGATCCACGGCCACGGCATCCCGACTATCACATGCGACTCAGTCTCGACGGACCACGAAATCGCCTGCCAGGTGCTCTTGAAGGGCTACTGGCACGGCTACATCACTGGAGACGAACCGGCACTGGCGAGTGCTCTCGTCTTGACGTATCCGAAGCAGGTCCACCACATTCAACGCGAGACTGGTGCTCCGAGTGGTGCAGCAGCAGCGGCGATGCTTCTAGAACAGTTAGTGATGCCCGGGTTTGATCCGGCGCAGGGCGCGGAGGCGACTCGTCGATACGTTCGGCGCAAGGCGAGCATCGTCGTAATGGAACACCGGAAGCTGGAGGACCCCGACCGCTACCCCTGGACGCACGTCGGAATCAGCGAACGCCGTTTCTACAAGCTTCTTCCACTCTTCGCGGAGAAGGTCAACGGTCGATACGCGTATGACTACGACGAGGTGGTGGCGCGTATGAAGGCATACCTGGACGAGAAGGACCGCCAGCGGGCCATCAGAGAGAACGCAATGGCAGTCCTGAGGTCGCACGGCTTCGGCGACGAGGCGGCGCGCAAGTGGCTACAGCGTCACCGGCCTGAGGAGGCGGTAAGGGCAACGCCACGCCGCCCGTCCCAGTAGGACCTCAGCCAGGAAGGCCACGGACGACTTCCTGTGCAGTCACTTTCGTCACTCTGGGTTGGAGTGACGCGCGCTCATCGGCTTTGACCAGCGGAAACACCCCTGTTGGTTTCTAGCCGATACATTCCGTTGTGTACACCGGGCAGATCGAGACCCTCAACTTCCAACGCTGCGGTCTCTGTCCCTGTGCCAGGTGTGCGCGGCACCGATCGGTCCAAACGGCGCCGCGCACCTTCTCTTGCCTGGCGGACCTGGATCACGAAAGCGCCTGAGCGCCCGCTACTTGACCTTTTGAGGGCCGGTAGCGATCAGGTCCGGATGAAGTCGAGCAGGTCGGCGTTGATCACGTCGGCGTGCGTGGTCGGCATGCCGTGCGGGAAGCCCGGGTAGGTCTTCAGCGTGCCGTTCGGCAGCAGCTCGGCCGACATCGGGCCCGCGTTGGCGTACGGGACGATCTGGTCGTCGTCGCCGTGCATGACCAGCACCGGCACGGTGATCTTGCGCAGGTCCTCGGTGAAGTCGGTCTCCGAGAACGCCGCGATGCCGTCGTAGTGCGCCTTGGCACCGCCCTGCATGCCCTGGCGCCACCAGTTGCGCACCAGCGGCTCGCGCGTCTCGACGCCGGGCCGGTTGAACCCGTAGAACGGGCCGGCGGCCATTGCCGTGTAGAACTCCGACCGGCTGGCCGCGAGCTGGGCGCGCAGGTCGTTGAACACGCTGATCGGCAGGCCGCCGGGGTTGGCGTCGGTCTGCACCATGAGGGGCGGCACGGCGGCGATGATCGCGGCCTTGGCCACGCGCGACTCGCCGTGCCGCGCGATGTAGTGGACCACCTCGCCGCCGCCGGTGGAGTGGCCCACGTGCACGGCGTCGTGCAGGTCGAGGTAGGCGGTCAGCGCGGCCAGGTCGTCCGCGTAGTGGTCCATGTCGTGGCCGTCGGCCACCTGCGTGGACCGGCCGTGCCCGCGGCGGTCGTGGGCGATGACGCGGAAGCCCTGCTGGACAAAGAACAGCATCTGCGTGTCCCAGTCGTCCGAGGACAGGGGCCAGCCATGGCTGAACACGATCGGCTGCCCGGTCCCCCAGTCCTTGTAGAAGATCTCGGTGCCGTCGTTGGTGACTATCTTCGGCATGATGCCCCTCTCCGTTCACTCTGCAAGGAGTCACCGCTTTGAGGCGGCTCCGCTGAGCCGACGTCGGCCCAGCCTTCTCAACAGCATCTTTCGTCGGCCCGCCACCGCGGGCCTGGGTCCACGAGACAACTGATTCCCCAGTGGACGCCCCGGGTTCGATTGCAGCCCCACGGCGTCGGCCAGTGCGAAGCTCAGAACCCCTTGGTCTCAAGCCAGGTCAGAGCGACGTCGGCCACGTCCTTCCAGCCGCTGTCGATGGTCAACGAGTGCCCGCGACCCTCGAAGATGTGGAGCTCCGTGTCGCTGGGGCCCTTCTCGTACATCTGGAACACTTCCTTGGTGACCTCCAGCGGCACCACGTGGTCCTCGGTGCCGGACGTCAGCAACAGAGGTCCGCGGTCTGCGAGCTGGGTGTCCACTGTCGTCGGCGAGTGGGGCGAGATGTTTGCACTTGCCTCCTGGAAAATCGTCTTCCCAGGCCCAGGGATGGTCCACGCCTCGTGCAACGCATCGGACTCCTCGACCGTCAGCGTGTTGCCGAACGCGTACTTGAACTCCTTCGACGTCAAGGAAACCGCTCGGTGGAGGTTCGCAGGGTTCCTCAGCACGGGGAGTGCGGAGCGCAGCTGCGCGAGCGGGAGTGCCTTGACGCCCTTGATTCCGGCCGGGTCGATGGCGACGGCCGCAGCCGCGAATCCGTTGGCCAGCAGTTCCTGGGCGATGAGGCCACCGAACGAGTGTCCGACGATGATCGGCTTGATCTCAGGTGTGCCGATGATTTCCTGATAGTGCTCGACGAGCTCCTCGATGCCCAGTTTCTCCATCGCCTGGACGAACTCGCGTGTCTCCTGGACCGTCGGCGAGTCACCGCGCCAGCCGGGCGCCGTCGCGCTGTACCCGCGAGCCTCGAACAACTCGATCCACGGCTGCCATGCCGTGGAATGAATCCATAGTCCATGGATGAAGATGACGGGATTCTGTTTCGGTTCGTAACCCATGAAATGTCCCTCGGTTGGTCCGTTCAGAAGGTCCAGCACACATGCGACCCGACGGAATGAGGCGCCGGCAGCTCCTCTGTCCGGCGGGTGTCATATCTACCGGGTGAACCGCGGCGCTCGTGCTTCCTAGGTTCTGCTGCCGAGGCTAGGGCTCGTGCTCCTTGGACCGAAGGGCACGCACGTGTTCCTGCACGAATTGCAGACAGGGTGCACAAACAGAGGAACCGGTCGGCTCAATGCGGATCGAGAGTCTCGGGCCGGCCGGACGAGCACAGGGACTCCTCAAGCTCGCCCCTGTTGCGTTCGCTCTCCGCTGCCCACACCACGGGATGACTTCGAGCGCCGGCGGTCCCGTGACGCACGACCGAAGCCGGGGCCCGCCCGCTGGACTCAACAGCATGTCTGCCCCGACGGAGCGTCGTTAACCTCGGCGGCTTGAGCCTGGGATTGTCGCGACACAAGCGGTCCACGACCCGGCGGCCTTGTCGCCGTGCCGTGTACCTCCGGCAGGGACTGTTACGCGAATGGGCGAGCACAAAGGCACGCGCGAGGTCTGCGGAACAGCAGACTCGTCAGAGGCTCGCGCCGTCGATCGCCGGTGCGTCCACGAGCTCTCGCCACTCGCGCGGCGAGACTCCGTAGGCGGCGCGGAACAGTCGTCCGAAGGTAGACGCATCGGCGAAACCGTGACGACGCGCGATCGACGCGATGGTCATGTGTCGCCATTCGGGCCGATGCAAGTCCGCATTGCACGCCTCCAGGCGCTGAGTTCGAATCCAGTCGCCGAGGCTGATTCCCCCCTTGGCGAGAATGTTGTAGAGGTGACGCAGAGAGATGTGGTGCTCAGACGCGATCTGAGCCGCATTGAGGTGGGGGTCGCTCAGCTGGCTTCGTGCGTATTCCAGAACCCGAAGCAGGAGCGTGCTGTGCATTGCGTCCTTGGCCAGCGCCGACACATCGAGATGAGTCGTGATCAGGGCGCGGACAAGCTCGATGCTGGGTTGGCCGAGAACATGCATTCCTGGGTGAGAGGCGATTTCCGGTTTGCTCGCCAGACGGAGGAAGTACGTCGCGGCCAAGTCTGCAACAGGGTGCCCCGGAACGAGCGGCACAGCGCGCAACCGGCGAACGAGGTCGTAGGGCAGAGCGAGTGAGGACACCTTGATGGCGAAGAAATGTTGCTGGATGCCGTTCGGGTCTCGCAGTGAGTACGGTTCGCTTGAGTCGGTGAACGCGAGCTCACCAGGCCGTAGTTGTGAGTCGTGACCGTCCTGGGCCAGCTGAAGGCTTGAGTGTGTGTTCTGCAGGGCGAGGAAGATGGTGGGCTCCTGCGCGTCCTTCGCGAACTGGGGCGTCCGCTCCAGGTGGGTCGCCGTCGATCGCACTGAGCAGATGCGGACGTCACCGACGTCAGTGATCAGCCCATGCGCTCGCGCACCGGTCTCCTGGGGGGCGAACTCGATGTCGACGTGGACCATGGTCTTGGCGATGATGCCCCGCACTACTTCGGCGCGGTCCGCAACCGGCAACAGCGAGGTGTTCAATACTTGGGTCACTGCGCCCCCGGAATGTTCGAGACGAGGTGATGGTTGCCCTGACCAGCGGCACCAAAACTGCTGTGGCAGCAGCGTTCACGGGGATGCGGTTCGCCGACACAAGAGTGGCTCCCCCTGGTCGGGGTGGTCCTTCGACTCAATACTGGACCGATCGGTCCGAGAAATCAAGGTGTGGCTGATGGGGCGATCGCGAGAGTTCGACGACGATGCCGTCGTCCGCGCGGCGCGGGACGTCTTCTGGCTACGTGGCTACGTGGCCACGTCCCTGAGCCAGCTGCAGCAGGCGACCGGGTTGAGCAAATCGAGCCTGTATGAGGCCTACGGAAGCAAACGTGGTTTGTTCGAACGGGCTGCGCAGAGCTACCTCGAGGAGATCATCTGGCCTCTGCTCGCGCCCATGGAGGCGCCCGGAGCTGGACGACAGTCCGTCGTCGACTACTTCCTGAATCTGGCGGCCTACTTTCGTTCCGGCCCGCTTGGTGAGCAGTCTCGGGGATGCCTCATCGTGAACGTGTCAATGGATCTCAACGACCTCGACGCCCAAGCGGCCGACCTCGTCACCGGTCTGCGGATCCGCACCCGCGGAGCCATCCTCAACGCATTGCGCTCCATCGACGGCCTCGACGACCCCGAGCAGGTCGCGGACATGCTGACGTCCGGGCAGATGGGGCTGATGGCGACCGCGCGGGCGGACGCTGAACAGTCGGCCGGTGTCGCTCAGACATACGCCAATTTCGTCCTGGCCTTGTAGCCCTTTGCCACCCTTGCTCCGGATCGCGTCATCGCTCCCAATCATCGCGATGACCGGGGTTGGGCACTTGTCCAGGGCACGGCAGCTCGCAACCGTCTGCGCGCACCTCAAGAGTGGGGGCGCCGCTGGCCGGCCGAATTACCAGTGGAGGTGCCCGCCGTCACGAGCGCTTGTCGCACGAGTGGCGCCACCCTCGACTGTGCCCGGGGGACCCGCCTTGCGCAGTGACGGAGAGTGACGTCCCAGCGGACACGTCTCCTTCGACGTTCCGTTCGAAGTCTGTACCTTCGTCCGCTGCGAATGCGGCCTGTGTCCGATCAACCCCCACCTCTACCGTGGGGCCGGCTCGAGGCAGCGACGTGGAGATCTTCCGGAGAGGTTCGAGTCGCCGAACGGTGCGGGCCGCACGTGATTCGCCGTTCATGCGACCATCCGATACGACGAGCCGCTGCTAGGCGCCACATAGGCTGCAGGCAACGCCGTCGCGAGCGCGTTCTGTGCACGCCACCCAGTGCAGTGGCCCGGAACAAGCAACTTGGGCTGCAGCTCGACCAGCGCGTCCACGGTGGGTTTGATGTTGGGTTCGAACGTTGGCCCGTTCAGGTGCAATCCCCCAACAAGGGCATACAGGTCCCGCACGCCAGTGAGCCGTTGGGCATGTCGCACGATGTTGATCGCGCCGGAGTGACCACAACCGGTCAGTACGACCAGTCCCCTACCTCTCAGGCGCACGACGAGTGCCTGGTCGTCCAGGATCTTCGCATCGTGCGTCCAGTGTTGGCCGTCCCACCTCTGGTGGGACGGAGGCATGCCATGTTCGAACTGGGTCGTCCGGTCGACTTCACCGGTGATGAGGACGCTGTCGTCGACGAGCAGGGACGGTTCGCGACGCTCCACCATCATGAAACCTTCGGACTCCAGAGCGCTTCTACTCAGGGTCGGAAGCAACAGCTCGGTATCGCCGCCGGGGACAACCAGCCGCCGCCTGGCCCAGGCACCGGGGTGGATGACCATGGGCAGCGCTCTGCGGCCGCGTCGTTTCGCCAGTCCTGTCAGCCCCCCGGTGTGGTCCCAGTGGCCATGGCTGAGAACGATGGCCATCACGCCGGAGAAGTCGATGCCCAACCTGTCTGCGTTGATACCCATCGCGTCCGGGGACAAGCCCGCGTCGAAGACCAGGGTGCTCGTCGTATCACCCCGACGCACGGTCACGAGGGCAGAGAACCCATGTTCGGCCATGAGACCGACGTGGGTGCGGCCCGACTCGAACTGCGGAGCCTCCACGTGCCCTGCCGAGAACGAGGTGCGGCCAGTCTCCTTGTCTCCGATGAGCAGCGCGTCGTAGACGTTGTCGACGAGCGTCGTGATCGTGATGTCATCGACGGGTTCCAACCGGATGGGATCGACAGCCGGGTTCTCGATGCGTCGAGGAGCCGCCGCGAGCCCTTCTGCGTCACCGCCTTGCGCCTCACACATGACCGGTTCCGCTACTCGGCTCGCAGCGGCGCCGACGGCACGACCGTCTCGATCTTTCCGGTGTCCACGTCGTACACAAGGCCGGAGACACTGAATGACGGCGGGAGCGGTGCGTGGTGCAGGAATGTGGTGTCGACTTGCACGGATCCGTAGGGGTCGCTGATGGACTTGCCGGGCAGTTCCTCAGCCGGGACTTCGAAGTATTCGGCGAGCGAGTCTGGGTACGCCGCCAGGTCGGTCATTCCGCAGTCGGTGTGGTGCAGGACAACGAGGTTCCAACCGACGCCGGGCGCGCCACCGTTGTTGGCCTGTCCGACCTTGCCCAGCATGGCGATGGTCTTGACGGTTGCCGGCGTGACCCGGCCGCCCACGTTGCGGATGACCGCGGACTCGCCCTGCTCGAGGCCGAGCACATAGGTCGGGTCGACCCGCGGGTCAACGCAGCTGATGATCATCAACTTGCCTGCCGGGTTGATCGCCAGCTCGGGAAGGAAGCGCTCAGTGGCGAACGCCTCGTTGCGCTCGAGCAGGGTTTCGATGGACGTCATGATGGTGTTCCTTTGGTCGAGATGCGGGCGAGGCGCCCGGTAGTCGGGCGATTCGCTGGTGAAGGTGGCGTTGCTCTGATGGGAACCGTCAGCGGCTGAGGCCACCGCGATGCCGTGCCCGGCGGTCAACGAAACCGACAGGGCGGTCCAGCTGGTGCGCCAGGTCGTGTGACCGGCGCACCAGCTGGGTGGGAGCGGTGCTGCACCGTTGGTGAAGAGGTCAGCTCTGCTTGTCTGCGGCGATGATGAGCGAGGTCACCGCGCGCGGATCGGAGACCATCGACAGGTGCGGGGCCTCGACTCGGACGATGTGTGCCCCCGCGCGCTTGGCCATCTTTTCCTGCTCGGCCCGCGGGATGACCCGGTCAACCGTTCCGATGAGATCCCACGAGGGAATGGTCTTCCAGGCAGGCTCCCCGGCGAAGGGCTCGGACAGGGCCGCAAGAGTCACGGGTCGCTGGCCCGCTGCGAGGACGGCAGCCCGCTCAGGGGGCACCCCGCCGGCGAAGATGGCCGGGAACAGATCAGGCTTGACGTAGAGGTCGACTCCGTAGACGGCGCCGTTCGCGTCCTTCAGAGGCACAGGGTTGAGGGTCGTGTCCGGGTCGAGTGAGGAGTCCGGGCCGGTCAGGCCGCCGACGGTGTCACCCTCGTCCGGGATGTACGCGTCCACGTACACCAACGCCTTGATGTTCGCGTTCCCGGCAGCCGCCGACGTGATCACCATTCCGCCGTAAGAATGCCCGACGAGGACGATCGGGCCTGAGATCTGGCTGAGCCGGTCCTTGAGGTAGTCGGCGTCGGCCTTGACCCCACGAAGCGGGTTGGCGACCACGTCGACCGTGTACCCCTCGCGCTGCAACTTC
Source organism: Promicromonospora sp. NPDC060204 (assembly GCF_042728455.1). Classification (NCBI taxonomy): domain Bacteria; kingdom Bacillati; phylum Actinomycetota; class Actinomycetes; order Micrococcales; family Promicromonosporaceae; genus Promicromonospora; species Promicromonospora sp. NPDC060204. The sequence goes on along the minus strand of NZ_JBHWZO010000035.1, from coordinate 19,415 downwards.
TCGGTGACAGAGCTCCAGCTCGAGCCGTCAGCCCAGGCCCCGTGGACCAGGACGATCGTTGTGGTCTTGGGGGTCGAGGGGTGCAGTGGCTCCGAAGCGCTGCTCGCCGCGGGCAAAAGGGCAAGAGCAGCCCCGAGGAGGCCGGCGATCAGTCCGCCGCCGGCCTTCGTTCGCCTGCTGATTTTCAACATCGTGGTTCTCCTTCGAGTAGCGAGACGCAAGGTGGGAAGCGGTACGTCCCGGTCGTAGCGACTCCGTGGAGACGTCGCTGCTGTCGACGTTGGCATGCCACCGTCGTGGGTTGAAGGGTTCGGCCGGCGTACTGCACGGATTGCAGAGGCCCGGGCACAACGTGACCACTTGGAGGGTCTGGGACGGCGCTCTGGGCGTGCGAGCGTGGCGCCGGTTCGACGCCCACACATTCGAGATAGCGTGACCATGGCTGCGGGTCTTGGGGCCGCCGGGAACAAGGGCGCTGGCGGCTGGCGCTGCGTGGCCCTTGTGCGGGGACGAGGATGCGCTGGCCGGGTCCTGAACCGCGTGTGCGTGGAAGGTGAAGAGACCGACCCGATCGCGATGTCGGCATGGTCGCCCCGTACAGCCAGCGCATCGACCCGCTCCGGACCTCTTGCCGGCTCAACGCGGCTGACACCGCCAGCAGGCGCCCAGGCCGAGGGGTAGGTGCAGGCCATCGCCCAGCCGGGAACATGACCGAGGTTTGCCGACACGGCAACGGCTCGGCGGGACACCGGAATGTCACGCCGAGCCGCTGCAAATCCGTTGGTCAGGCTGTTGGGACCTCCAGTGACGCCGCGTTCGCTCCGCTGTCGCGACGGGAGGCGACCTTCTGTCGCAGGAGAATGAGGCCGAGGCCCACTACGAACCACAGGACCAGGACCGCCAAGGACGCCACCGCGCGGGATCCGTCGAAGTAGCCGAAGTCGTTGATCGCTCGAACGGCGGCGCCGGGCGGAAGCTCCGCCGACACAGCCTGCGCCCAGCCGGGAAGCAGGTCATAGCCGATGGTGGCGCCACTGGTCGCGTTGCCGACCGTGGTCAGAATGAGCACCGCGATCCCGATGCCTGCGGGGCCGAGCCATGCTCCCAGAGCCTTGGTGGAGAACGCACTAGCGGCCGACAACAGAATCAGCGACAGCGCGAGCAGCGGGAACGATGGGGTCAGGGAGCCATAGATCGGACCAGCGATGGTGGCTGCGGCGAGTCCGATCGCGACGGCGAAGCCGCCCATGGCGTACAGCCGGTGACGGAGCCGCACCGTGCTGGTCGCCCCCGTCAGTCCCTGAGCCAGGACGAACGACGACAGGGTGACGCCGAAGACGACATAGAACGCCGACAGTCCGCGCGAGTCGTACTTGGTCAGGGGAACGATGTCGGTCTCTTCGACAGTCATGCCGGTCTTGTCAGCAAGACCGTTGACCAGCGCCCTGGCAGCACCGCTCTCGCTGAAGCCACTCGCGCCGGCGTAGTCGAACTGCAGGGTGGTCGGCGACGACGCCGCGATAACTGCGACGGCCTCTCCGTCCCGCACCAGGTCTGCGCCATCCTTCAGGCTCGCTACCTCGGTCACGGCAACCGAGTCCCCCAGCCCTGTGCCAGCTGCTGTTGACAGCTCCTGACCGACGACAGCTACCGGCAGGTCGTTGGGGACGGGGTCGCGCTGGAGACCGACGTAGACAGCGATGAACGCGGATCCGATGATCAGGCCAGTGACGACAAGCGCGATCCAGGCCTTGTGCTGGGTCGCTACAGGACCTGACCTGCCAGGGCCTGGCAGGGTTGTTGGTGACGACATGACGGGGCTGCTCCCTCGGGTAAGATGGTTTGGATGTCAAACGAACCGAACCCTACTCGCACTGGTTTGAAAAACCAACCATCAGGTGACTCGCTGACTGTGGCGTTGGACGCAATCAACGACCGTTGGTCGCTCCACGTCGTTCGAGCCGTCGCGTTCGGCGCGTCGCGGTACACCGACATCCTCAAAAATGTCGGCGCGCCCCGCGATGTGCTTTCCGCGCGTCTACGCAAGCTCACCGAGGCAGGCATCCTGCAGCCGCGTTCGCCTGACAAAGGGCGGATGGCGGGCTACGAGCTGACCCAGAAGGGCCGCGACCTCGGGCAGGTCATCCTTGTCCTGAAACGGTGGGGGGACCTGTACAGCGACGAGTCGGTACCGACGGTGGACTTCGTTCACGATGTCTGCGGCGAGGTCTTCGTCGCGGAGGTGTGTTGCCAGTCGTGCGGAGAACCCATCCGCTCGGGCGAGTTCTCGGTCCACCCCGCGGCCCCCCACTGCTGATCGTCCCGTCGCCGTTGCCCCGCCGGCCATCCCGATTGACACCTCGTAGTCAGAGATGCCGCGCTTGGCGGATGCGATGCGGGCCGAGGCGGGCGCCGGCCCTCAGGTCCCCGTGATGACGACGGCTGTCGCTGCCGGTTGGTCCCACTGGGGCCAGTGCGCCGCGTCCGCGATGGTGTGGACCACCGACCGCGGGAACAGCTCGTGCAGGTGTTCGGCGACGCCCGCGTTGAGGTACGGGTCGTTGACGCCGAACGCGATGGTGACTGGGATGTCCAGCGCTGCGAGTTCTCCGGTAGCGATCTGCTCGTTCTGCTCTGCGATGGCGGGGAACAGGTCGGCTGTCCAAGCCCTGATGGCGGCGATGGAGTCGGGTTGGGTTTGGTCGCCGTAGAACTGCGGCAGGATGGCTAGGGCTCCCAGGCCTGCAGGGTTCGGCGGCCCGGGGTTGAGCCGCTTGTCGGTGAACGTCAACATCCACCCGAGGATGCTCGGGTCAGCGATGACGTCGTCGGCCAGATGTGCGAGGTGCGGGTCGGCGAGGAATCTGATGAACTCCGGAAACTCAAGGGTCGGCGAGTCGCCGAAGAAGGTGTTCAGCAGGACGAGGCCACCGACCTTCGTCGGGTTCGCCAACGCGTACCTGATGACCACCGGACCGCCGATGTCATGTCCGACCAGGACCGGCTTGTCCAGGTCCAGCGCGCCGAGTACAGCGCCGAGCTCTTCCTCGCGCTGGCCTGTCTCCAGCGGCCAGGTCGCATCACGGCCCGACTTGCCGTAGCCGAGAAAGTCGAAGGTGACAGCCCGCCGTCCTTGAAGTTCGGGGAGCAGGTGCTGGTAGATGCGCGAGTCGTCGGGGAACCCGTGCGTCATGACGATCGCTGGCTCTTCACCGGGATGCTCGGTGACTTGGACCTGCCCCTTGGTGGTGGTGACGCGATGGGTGATCGCAGCACTGAGGTCGTAGCTGTTCATGCTTAACTCCTCGTGGGTGGTGGGGCGGAAGTATGAGAGCCCTCCGCAAGTAAGTTGGTCCGACGCTCACTGAGGTGGCGTCAGCTGACGGGCGAAAGCTGCCTTGTTCCGCAGCGCGTACTGCCCCACACCGATAGCCGGTTCTCCTGTGAGGTCAGCGATGACGTCGCTAGTCCCGGAGAAGATGCCCCGCCTGTAGTCCTTCGAGATCTCGGTGAAGTGCTGCAACAGGTGGTCGCCCCCCATCGCCCTGGCCACGTCAGCGAACTGATCGATGTGGATCCCTTCGAAGCGAACCGCCAGGCCCGTAGCCGTGGCGACTTCGTCTACCGCGTCGGCGAACGTTGTCTCGGTGTTGCCGACCAACACGTACGTTTTTCCGGCGTGCCCTTGTGGCGACAGCAGCACCGCGGCGACCACGTTGCCGATCTCATCGGCGGAGACCGGTGCGTGCCGTGCACCGCCGAAGGGCAGCCTGATGACGCCGGACGGATTCGTCGCCCACAGAAGCCACTCGGTGAACAACGTCGGGCGCAGGTGAGTGACTGCTAGGCCGGAGCGGTCCAGCAACCGTTCTGACACCCAGTGCGCACGGCTGGAATGGCTGACCGCATCAATGCGTGCGGGCATCTGTGACATGTTGACCACCGCGCCGACTCCCGCCTCGACGGCTGCTTGGGCGAACAAGGCGGTGACCTCGATCAGGCCGGCAGCGACTGGGTAGACGAGGTACGCGCCGTCAACACCGTTCATCGCACGGCGGACGGCATCGAGGTCGTGCAGGTCGCCGATGTGGACTGTCACACCGTCGCGTCGCAGCCTTGCTGCGCGGTCGTCGTCGTGGCGCGCCAGTGTATGCACGTCATGGCCGGCGGCCACGAGAACTCTGGCCGCCCGAGCACCGGTCGAACCGGTGGCACCGGAGATGAAGAACGAAGTGTTTGACATGAAATGGCCCTTCTTTGTGCTCACAAGTTGTTGGCGATCGATCGCCGGTGGTTCAGACCCGCACGCCTAACGCGGCACGCACCGAACGGATGGCGCTGGAGCCTTCGCCTACCGCAGCGGCGATGCGTTTCACCGAACCGGCTCGGACGTCGCCGGCGGCGAAGATCGTCGGCACGCTGGTCTCGAAGGGCAGCGGTCTGCGACCCAGGACACCCCACACCGAGCCGAGGTCGGTGCTCCTCAACTGGGCATCGGTTTGGATGAAACCGCGCTCGTCGAGAGCAATGCCTTCGAGCCAGTCGGTGGCCGGCTCAGCGCCGATGAAGCAGAACAAGCCTGCGCAAGCGAGTTCGAGAACGTCGCGGCCTCCAGAAGCTTCTCGAGTGATCGTGATCGCTTCCAACGAGCCACGTCCTGAAAGTGCGGACACCCGTGCACGGGTCTCGATGCGGACGCGCGGGTTGTTCTCCAGTAGGTCGATGAGGTAGGCCGACATGCGAGCAGCTAGGTCGCTTCCCCGGACGACGAGGGTGACCGCACAGCCCTTCGACGCGAGGGAAAGCGCTGCCCGACCGGCTGAATTTCCTCCACCGATTACTGCTACCTGTTTGCCGATGCACTCGCGTGCCTCAAGTGCGGTCGCCGCGTAGTAGATGCCAGCGTTCTCGAACGTGTCCCAGCCAGGTACGGACGGCGACCGGTAGTGCGCGCCAGTGGCCACAACAACCGCGTGGGTCAGGATCTCCGTGCCGTCGGCCAGCCGTACCAGGAGGTGACCACTACTGGCATCGATGGACTGGACTTCGCGGGGACTGGAGACCTCGGCGCCAATCCTCATCGCCTGACGAGCAGCGCGCTGAGCCAAGTCCAGGCCGCTGATACCGGAGGGGAATCCCAGATAGTCCTCAATCACTGGACTGGCCGCAGCCTGCCCCCCGGTGCTGTGCTTGTCGAGTAGGAGTGTGGACAGGCCTGCCGATGCGGCGTACAGCGCAGCTGCCAGCCCCGCCGGTCCAGAACCAACGATCGTCAAGTCTCGTATTTGCATGCCCGACGACCGGTCGGCGAGCCCGAGAGCCTGTGCCATTGCACCGGGCGTCGCACGGCGCAGGATGCGGTCGCGCAAGATGACTGTCGGTAGGTCGGGCGCGGCGAGCGGGACCGAGGCAAGAATGGCTGCCCCCTCGACGCTGTCGACGTCCAACCACACGTGTGCGAGCCGCTGGCGGGCCGCGTAGGTCCGCAGTGCGAGAGCTTCGCCCGAGACTCCGCTGCCAACGATCTCGATCCGGCGCGTGACTGGACTGTCGCGAAGTTCGTCTCGACGAGACAGAAATGTCTGCAGCAGGACCTCGGACAGCTCAGGGTCGTCAGCCATCAGTCGCCTGAAGCGAGCCGGGGCGATCCGGTGGATCAAACCGGGCCGGATGACGCGCGCTGTCAACCGGGCCGTCTGCCCAGTGAGGAGATTGAGCTCGCCGAGGATCCCTCCGGGCCCGTAGGACGCGACGTGCGCTTCGGACTCTTCGCCATCTGGTTGGATCACCAGCTCGATTTGGCCTGACTCGATGACGATGAGGTCGTAGCTTGGGTCGCCGGGGCGGAACACTACGTCGCGTTCTCGCACTTGCTGGACCACGCCGTAGGAGGCGAGACGCTCAAGCTGATGGCTGGTCAGTTGCCGGACGCCCAGCTCTGATGTCGCGGCGTACACGCCGCCGGTTGTCGTCCCTGTCGGCGTGCTTTCAGCGGGGGGTTGTTCAGGAACGTGCTCCATGACATACCCCGCTCTCATCCGGCGTCGCGGAGGCGCAACCGCCTCGAGCCTCGAATGTAAGACGGGTAGCGCACCGCGGACGTGGGCGCCAAGACACGTGCACGTGCTGACGAGTGAAGGTGCACGTGCGGACGAGAAGAGTGCGATCGCTCAACTTCGTCAACGCCAGCCTGGGGACGGGCGATCTGGTTCCGCAGCTCGAACCTGTCGCAGGCGGAGCAGCCACAGTCCGAAACGCCGCTTCAGGCAAATACGACGAAAGGGCGCCTCCAGGGGAGAGACAGGATGCGTGAGACGCCCCGGGCTGTCGAGGGCTTCATCGTGGCGTTGTCGTGCTGTGGAAATTCCTACCAGCCCCAGCCGCTGCTCTGCTGTGATGCTCGGTCTGCGGCATCCCGTCGTAGTCGCTCGTCCGCGTCGTACCGCATCTGGGCGGCGCGGGCTCGCGCGTCGGCCAGGACCACCGAAACTCGTTCCATCGGCCGCGGCCCCGGGCGCCGCCTTTGCCGGGCCGGTTCCTGGTCCGTCGTGATGCCTTCGAGGGCTCGGGCAGCGGCAGCGTAGGCCTCGCCCCGCTCTCCTGCTGGCGCCCGCGGCCCGAGCGGGTCGACGGGATCGGTGACCTGATAGCGGTCGCGGTAGGCCACCACCTGCCGCATCGCCACCTGCCACGGCCCACGCTCATGACTGTGCGGGGGCGGTGGAGTGATGGTCTCCATCCACAGCTGCGGGTTCGTCACCGCGCCCTCAACCAGGGCGTCCAGGCGGGCGGCGATCAGGTCAGCATGCCGGACAAGCCACGCCTGCACGAGCGGATCGTTCGACGGTCGCTCACACCCCGCTACCACGCCCACACTGGCCTCGGCTGTGCCGTCGACACCGGCGCCCGCTTCGGTCCGGGCAGGGTCGCTGATCAGGTCGGCGAGGTGGTCGGTCATGACCTTGCGCACTGAGCCGACGTCGAGCTGCTGGTGTGTCTCGGCACCAGGCGTGTGCCCGACGTTCTGGGCGACGTGTTCGATCAGGGGCCACCACTGGTCCAGCTCGACCCGCTCGTAGAGATGATCGACCAGGGCACGCAGCGCCGGGATCTGCCGTTCGAAGTGGTCCAGGCTCGCGATGGTCTGCACGTTGGGTTCCATGGCGAACCACGTCAGCGGAATGGTCTCGGCCAGTGCGCCAGCGAGAGCCTCGGGGTTGTCGGTCGCGGTCTGGGCGGGGTCGGTCACCAGGTCGAGCGCCTGAGCGTGGGCGGCTTCGTCGGGGGTGAGCATGCCCCAGACCCGGGCGGCGGCGGTTCGACCGGCGGTGTCGGGGTCCAGGGCCACGATCAGGTCGGACAGGTCCCTACCGGTCGCGTCGCGCAGGGCTTGCAGGTGCCGTTCGGTGATGCCGGTACCGCCCGCGGCGACTGGCACTATCTCGACCCCGGTCTGCTCCACCAGGTGGGCTGCGGCCAGGTGGAGGGCCGCGTGGTCGGTCGGTCCCTCGACCAGGACCGGACGGGCCCCGGCCGCCAGGCGGGTGATGGCGTCGGGGTCGAGGCCGTAGACGAGCTCGCCCTTGCGGTATGCCGCGGTCTCGGGGGAGTTCAAATACTTCGGCGCACGCCCATCACCGGTGTCCGTCTCGGCGGGGTTGATGCGTGCGGTGACGCCGACGACCTGCCCGGTCTGGTCGCGGTAGGGGAACACGATCCGGTTGCGGAACTTGTCGATGACCCGCCCGTTCTTGGTCCGGGTCGCGACCCCAGCGGTGACTAGCTGGTCGGGCGTGTACCCGAGGGACTGCAGGTGGTCGGTCAGGCCGGTCCACGACGCGGGAGCGGCGCCCCACTCCGCACCGGCCAAGCCACGGCTGGTCATGTACCGCGTCGCCCAGGACTGGGTGGCCTTCTGCCGGGCCCACCAGGCCCAGCCTTGCGCGGTGATCTCGACGACCAGGTCCCGCTCCCCGGCCTCGACCGCGGGCTCCTGAGCACCAACCCTGGACGCCTTGCCATCCGTGCCCAGCGGGACGCCTGAGCCAGCCGTCGCAGCGCTATCGGTGCTCAACTCCGGCCGCGGTGCCTCGGTCGACGGCGTGGTCGCGAACGGGTCGCCAGTCCCGTCCGCGCCGGCGACCGGGACGTCAGCCCAGAGCATCTTGTCGGTGGTGTCGGGCGCGGTGGTGATCCAGGCCGGCAGTCCCCGCTCATCGTGGTCGTGGACTCGAGGGAGGCCGATGCGGTGGTGCAGGACCTTCGCGATCGACCTGGCGTTCCCGAACCCAGTCCCGGCCGCGCGGCGGACCACGGTGGCAGGGTCGGTGCCTGCGGCCTCGTGCATGGACAGGCGCTTGGCCAGCACCGGCCACACCTCGTCACCCAAGACCCGGTCCGCCACCCGCCCGGGAAGCACCGCCCGCACGGCCTTTGCCAGGCGACCGGTGCGGTCCGGTTCGAGGAAGGCCAGGTACGCGTCCTCGTACTCCGGGACGAGGCAGGCCAGGGAGTGCGCGTAGTCCCACTCGTCCTCGATCACCCTCGACGCGGACTGCTCCTCGCCGTCGCGGTCCAGGACACCCTTCAGCGCGTTCAGCACCGCCCGCTCAAGGTCCGGCTGGCGGTGCGGGTCCAGATCGAGGACGTCGTCGGTCTCGACATAGACCCGGTTGGAGTCCGCACCGCGGGTGATAGCGGTGTAGAGCTCGTTGCGCGTCATGCCCACGCCAACCATCGCGTGGGAGGTGTCGACGGTCATGCCCTGCACCCGGTGGATCGTCGCGGCGTACCCGAGCTCGACATGCTGAGCGACGTAATCGGCCGGGAGCACCACACTGGCCCCGGTCTCCAGGTGCCTGGCCTGCACGGCACCGTTCTCGTCGCGGGCTGTCACGCGCCACAGGTCGCCGTTGCGGACCCAGTCCTTGCCCCACTCGATGTGCCCGTCGTCGTGCCGGGCGCGCAGGTGGCGGTTGTTAAGCCGGGTCACGATGACGTCACCGATCCCGGCCCGGTTCTCGTCATGCAAGGTGATGCCATCACCCTCGACCTCCCCGCGGGTCACGCGGTGCAGCCGGGCGCGGGCGGACAGGTCCGTGACCAGGGTGTTGGTCGCGGCGATCATGATCGTCTTGCGACTGTGGTCGGAGTCGGTCTGCCAGTTCGCGAACATCTCCTCCGCCATCGCCGCCGCACTGCCACCCTGGGTGCGACGCTCAATGATGTAGAAGTCCAGGCCCCGGTGGTCGCCGTCGCGCAGCTGGAGGGAGGCGGTGGCTTCGCCGGCGGTGTGGAAGCGGTGGATCTGGGTCAGCTCGACCGCACCGGCCTGCTGCGCGATCAACCGCAACGCGCCGCCGGCGGCGACGGCACCGAGCTGGGCCGGGTCCCCCAGCAGCCGGACACTCCCACCAGCGGCCTGGGTGATGGCCAGGACGTCAGCGAGATCCAAAGTCCCGGCAAGGCTGGCCTCGTCGACCAGCACGACCGTGCCCGGCTCGACGCTCAGGCGTTCGCACAGACGTGCCCCGCCCGCGCCGCGGCTGACCAGGAGGAACACGTCCAGAGTCTCGGCCGTGATCCCGTCACCGAGGTCGGCTCCCAGGACTTCCGCGGCGGCGGCCGACGGGGCCAGGGCGATGAGCTTGCCGCCCGATTCCTGGACCGCGGTCGCGAAGGCGCGCATGGCGGTGGTCTTCCCTGTTCCCGCCGGGCCGATCCCCGCCGACAGCACCGTGCTGGTCGCGAAGTGGGCCACCAGGTCCCGCTGCCCCTGGTTCAGGACCCGCCCCCGCTCGACCCGGACCTGCTCGATCGCGCTCTCCACCGCGTCGGGCTCGATGATCAGACCACCCGGGGTGCGGGCGGCGGACAGGAGTTGGTCTTCGGCTTCCAGGACCGCGAGGGAGGTGTACCGGGTGGAGCCGTGCACGAAGTAGACGCTCTCGCCGTCCTTGCGGCGCATCACGTCCGGCGGTTCATTCAGATCCGGCGGCGTGATGATCAGGCTGCCGGCGTCCGCATGCCCGGCGATCGTCGCGGCCAAGGCCAGCAGGTCGGTGCCCCTCGGGGCGTGCTCCCGGGCGAGCCGGGTGGCTTCGGCCTGCAGGTGGTAGGTCGTCCAGGTCGCCCGCTTGCCTGCCACGTTCGTCAGACACGCATCGACCAGGTCGCCCTGAGCGAGCACGTGCTGCGCGACTCCCGCCAGGACGGCACGTCTTCCAGCCGATGTGCGCGACCGCAGTGGTCGGAAGACCTGCGCGCGCGGCCACGTATCGGCCAGCCGCTCGACCGCCTCGGCGACGTCCTGGGCCGCCCACCGGGCGATCCCTCGACCGGACAGGTCCTGTGCGACGGCGGGCCAGAGGTCCTTGAGTTTGTCGACCACGACCCGCCCGGTGTCCGGGCGGGGGTTGAGCGCACGAGTGATCATGTGCGCCACGGCGTCCGGTCCGCCCAAAGCCTCGGCAGCCATCTGTGCCCACTGCGGCAACCGGTGGCGTAGGCCGACCGGAGCGCCCTTGCCCTGACGCGTGTCCAGGTTGGCTTGCTGCGTCAACCCGAACGCGGTCTTCGTGTCCGGCTCGTGCCCGTACTTCGCCCGGTAAGCAGCCCGGAGCGACTCATAGGACTCCTGGATCACCGCCCGCCGCCGGGAGAACGCATCCCGCAGTTGCTTGGGGATCCCGACGATCTCGCGCACACCCTGCTTGCCCCGGCCCCGGGTCTCCGTGTGGAACGCGACCCCGAGCATCTCGATCACGAGCTGCTCGACCCGCGTGTTGTACCGCTCCGAGGCAGCAGCGCCCAGCGAGTACAGAACCCGCCCGTCCAGCGCACGCCAGACGCCGTCCACCCCCAGCACCTTCGTCGAGACCGCAACGTGGGTGTGCAGATTGGGGTCACCGGCCCGGGAGTCGAGATGGTCGAACGCCACCGCGGTCAAGCCATGGGTATCGATCTGCCGGACACCGCCCGCCCCACCACGGGTCAGCGCTGCCTCGGACTCAATCCACGCCAAGGTGTCCTGCCAGGCCTGGGTGTGCGCCCTCGTGATCGCCTCCCGGGTAACCGGATCACCCAGACCCCACAGGACCGAAATACTCTTGGACGGCGTGAACACCAGGTCGTACCCGGCCACGGCCTTCCGGGGCTGCTGGCCGCGCTTCGCCAGCCAGGTCGCCACATCCTTGTCCGAGACCTCGCCCGACCCGCCCTGCTCGGTGCGCTCCTGCTGCGCCAGGGCACGGGCGACGTTCCACCGGATCAGGTCCCGCTCGACACCCGCCTCCGGCGGACGATCGTTCTCGCGGGCGAACCGCGCGAACGCCGCCTCCAACGCGGCCGTGTGGCCGTCGTCGGGGCGGGCCTTGAACTCCGGGAACGCCCGCCCCAGCGCACCCACCCGAGCAGCGTCCTGCTTCGACATGCCACGCGCCAGGGCTTCGACCTCCAGGCGCTCGGCGTCAGGGTGGCGACCCTGCCCGAACAGGGACTTCATCTGCTTCTCCAACACCTGCCCCGACACCCCGAGCTGCTCCAGCCCGGTGCCGACCCAGTGGCCGGGCGGGTTGCCGTGCTGCATGTAGTAATCCGTCAACGACATCCCACGACCCCGAGGCACGTCCCCCGACGCAACCTGCTGGGTCAGGTACGTGTACCCGCTGCCGGCGCTCAGCGCGTGGACCGTCATCACGTGTCCCCCACCCCCTTCCCAAGGCGCTCGTCGGGCTGTTCCAGGTCGCCTTCGGCGGCCCCCGCTCACGGCTTGTGCAAGAGGTGTGTGGCCTTCGTCGTGACGGTCCGCGGGACCCGCCGTCCTGCCGCACGCCAGCCCGCGTCACGCAGCCGCGTGCATCGCGTCCATCGCGTGCGCCTAGTCGCGTGCACGTGTGTCGCGGTCGTTGCCAGTCGCCCGTGTCCGCGTTGCCGGGCATCGAGGGGGAGGCCAAGTGGGAGTCCCCCCTGGCTTCTGACGTATCGAGCAGCGGGTCAGCGTCCCCGGAACGGCCCTGCGATGTCGGAAGCTCGGCAGTCCTGTAGCACCTCTGACGCATCCGAACTGGTGAGATGCCTATTGCCGTGGTGTTGCGGCAGGCTGGCACCTGCGACGCTGTGGGCCGCGACATACGACCTGCGAGAACCGTCGTCGAGCCCATGGGGAGGCGCGATGAGCAACAGGCGTGAGGAGATCGCCCAACGCCGCAGGGTGCAAGGGTTGAGCCAGGAGGCATTGGCCGCGCACCTGAACGTCGCACGCACCACCGTCGCGCGGTGGGAGTCGGGTGAGGTCATCCCTCTCCCCTGGGTTCGGCCGCGGCTGGCTGAAGCCCTTGGGCTGTCGCTCATTGAGCTGGATCTGATCTTCACGCCCGACGCGACGCACCGAGTGGCTCGCGCCGCTCCAACAACAACGGAGCCGCCCTGCGCACCAGGTCTGGACGATGAGACGCTGTGGAGGATCCTGATGGGCGAGTCCGACGGACTGGATCGCAAGCAGTTCTTGCAGCTGGCACTCGCGACCGGCGCGGCTTCCGCGCTCGGGGCTGTCGAGGCGGCTGCGTCGCCCACTTCGGTACTCGATCCCCGTTCGGTGAAGTCCTACGTCACCATCGCTGCAGTCCAGCGAGACCTGTACTGGACGCTCGACTCTCCTGCGATGCTCGACGTCGCGCTGGGCCATCTCCGTGTGGGTACCGGATTGCTGAGGGCATCACGGCACGGCAGCGAGCTGTCAGCAACGCTGGCTGCCGCAGTCGCGCGTACCGCACTGCTCGCTGCCCGTGTCGCGCTATTCGATATTGGCCAGCCACGTATTGCCGAGCGATGCTTCGCCATGGCCGAGTCGGCGTCCATGGAGGCTCATGACCCATGGCTCGCTGCCGTGATCGCGGGCCATCATGCCTTCGTTCCCGGGTTCGCGGGCGACCTCACAACAGCACGCTGTCATCTGGACCTCGCCGCGGTTCATTTGCGTCGCCGGCCCAACGGTCTGATCAGTTCATGGGTCGGCTGTGTCTCAGCCGAGTTGCATGCCCGGACCGGAGACGGGGCGGAGGCGCGGAGCCTGACCGATCGCGCCGAGCAGGCCCTCGCCAGGCCCGCGGACGTACCTGAGTGGTTCGACTTCTATGACGCCAGCCGGCTGGCCGGTTTCGCGGGCAACGCCGCGCTGCTCGCAGGAGACTCGGTTACCGCCGTCGGTTGGCTCGACAGGGCTCTCGACGAGCTGGACGAGAAGGCAGTCAAGCAGCGCTCGGTGGTCCTGCTCGACCTCGCCGCGGCGCACCAGAGCCTGGACGCCGACCAGGGTGCGGCCTACGCCGACGAGGCAATGTCACTTCTGGAGACGGCGCCCTACAGCGCGGCGGTCGGCCGGCTCGACGACGTGACTTCCCGGTTCAGCGGGACTCCGCACGGTGCCCGTCTGATCGAACGCGCCCGCATCCTTCAAGCGGTCTAGGTTCGGGCCTGGCGGGCGTTATGGCCTGTGACAAGGTCGGGCAGTCCTGCGAGAGCGTCGAGCTGGAAAAGGCACAACGCCTCACAGTCCTCGCCGAGATGCCGCGCAGCTGTGTCGCCACGCAGTATGTGGCCCCAGGGTCCTCGGCGAAGGACGGCTGTCTGCATCCCGAGCTTCTGGGCCGGCCGGATGTCGTTGTCCAACCGGTCCCCCACGTAGAGAATCTCGTCCGGCTGCAAAGCCGCCTCGACCACAAGCCGTTCGAAGAACGCAACATCCGGCTTCGACGCACCCCAAGAGTCCGAGGTCGCGAGCAGATCGCACGGCAGGTCCAAGCCACGCAAGATGCCCTCGGCACGCACAGTCTGGTTCCCTGCGATGCCAACCTGCAGACCCTGGTCGCGCAGACGTACCAAGCACTGGCGCACGTCGGGGTAGAGGTCATCCTCGCCGAACCATTCCGGCTGCCCGGCGGCGGCGCGCTTCTCACGTTCCTCGGCGAGATCGAACCCCGGCCGGAATACCTGGAACGTGTCCCGGTAGTCGAGACCTTGCGCGATGACCGCGCCGAACACCGCAGAGAACGTCTGTCGAGGGACGCCAAGCCAGTCAGCCCATGTCCCGTACTCGCGGGTCTCGTTGACCAGGACCTCGCCGACGTCGAACCACACAGCGCGAATCACCAGAGCAGCGTAGCCAGCCCCCGTCGCACGACCGTTCAAGTTCGGCAACAACGAGCCGCAGCACTGCGTGCTACGCCGGTGCGACAAGAGTGCCGCCCTGCTGCTCTGTCCTGCCTTCTGAGCCGCGGCTTCGATGAGAGGTGACAGATGATCCCCTCATCGAAAGGCCTTCCCATGACTGAACCGACCGCAGTCCTTGAGCGCACCGAGAGCGATCTGGACCAGCTGACGGCCGACCTGTTCGACCTGGACATCAGGGCCATGCAGGTGCCCATGGCCTGTACCAACAACACCAACGACGGGTGCTCGGCAAGCTGCCCCAGCGTGGGCTGCTCCGCGACGTGTAGCTGCACCAACTGCAACTGCAAGAAGTAGTGCCGTGGCGATGAAGCACGAGCGGACGTTCACCCCGCATACGGGATTCCCGGTCCTGGCACGCACACCCCTGCTTCCGAGCGACCCCGACCGTCACCCATCACAGGTGCTGTCCGGTTCGTTCCTGGAGGCGGTGCGCTTCGGTTCGCGCTCCCTCGCCACGATCACCGACGACGACCTGGACGCCGACGAGCGGCTCGCGACCACAGTGCATGCTTACGAGCGTCGTGCTCGCACACGTGCCACACCGCGGGGCGCGTTCGCCGGCGTCCAGGTTGCCCAAGCGACCGAGGGCCGTGCCCGGTTCACCATCGGGAAGAACCATCGGGCCCGAAGTGCACCGTCAGCCGCCTGGTTGAGCGACGTCGCCAACCAGCTTCTTGACCTTCCTGACGTGCTTCATGCGGTGCAGCTGGTGTCGAACGACCTCGTCGCCCGTCGCGGCGACCGGTACGAACACGAATGGGCGGTGGGTGCCAAGAAGCCCGAGCGGGTCACACTCCGGGCGACGCCAGCGGTGGGGCTCATCCTAGGGACCTGCGCTGTGCCTGTTCGCCTCGCACAGGTCAGCGCCACCATCATGGCCCGCTGGCCAAACGTCTCAGACAACACTGTCAGGACCGCGGTACAGAAGCTCGTCCGGACCGGCGTCCTGGTGACCGACCTGCTGCCGGATGACCTGGCTCGCGACCCACTCGGGCACCTCTTGGCCAAGACCCCGGCCTCGCACGAGCTGGTCGGGCCGTTGACCGAGTTGCGCGATCTACTCGCCGAGGCCGACAAGTACCCGCCGGGCACACAAGAACGGCTCGCTGCATTGGCAGACGCCCGCCAAATCTGCGATCAGATCGCAGACCACGAGAACCCGATTACGGTCGACGTCGCGGTCGACGCCGACGTCCAGGTCCCCCGCCCGCTCCTGACCGAGGCTGCCGACGCGGCCAGTCTGCTGTGGAGCATCACGCCCTCGCCGAAAACCCTGGACGTCTACCACTCCCGGTTCGTCGACCGGTACGGCTTCCGCCGCCGAATCCCGTTGCTAACGGTCGTCGACCCGGTGACAGGCCTCGGCAACCCCGACGACGAGCGCCCAGACCAGAACGAGGACGCTACGCGCGGAAGAGTCCTGGCCGGACTCCTCGCCGACGCTGCGGCCCGGCGCAGCACCGAGGTCATGCTCGATGACACGACCATCGGCGCGCTGCGTGTATCCGGCGAACGCGTCCCGCCTTCAAGCGGCGAGCTCTATGCCCAGGTCCTGTCGGAGTCGGCCGAGGAGCTCTCCCGGGGTCGGTACCTGCTGGCGGCCTACTTGGGCAGCACCCAGGATGCCGGGTCGACGATCGGAAGGTTCTCCTCGCTCCTAGACCTCCCGGGCCCCACGGCCCGTCCCGATGCGCCGCTGCGCGTCGAGGTCGTGGTGCGGCCACGCTTGGCGGCCCTGACCACGGTGGCCCTGCCGTCCGGATTCACGTCACGACGGATCTGCGTGGGCGTGGTCCCGGGCCCCGACGACCTGATGTTGTCCGACCTTGACCTTGCCTCTGACGGACATCGCCTGACGTTGTGGTCTCGGAGCCTGGACCGAGAGATCGATCCTGTCCTGTTCTCACGGATCGGGCCCGCCTACGTCCCGGCCGCCGTCCGTGTGCTGCAGGACCTCGCCAACGCCAGTCACCACCCGTGGCACACCTGGACCTGGGGTCCACTCATGGACGCCCCGTTCCTGCCCCAAGTCCGGTGGCGCAACACGGTCCTCTCGCCTGCGCGGTGGCGACTCCCCCACGTCCTCACCGCCGCTGTCTCCGATGGGAACTCCTGGGAGTCCGAGATCGCTCGTTGGCGCACGACGACCGTGCCCATGGTTCCGCGACACGTAGTGGTCCAGGACGCCGATCAGCGCATCCCGCTCGACCTCGATGAGCTCCGGGACCGGGAGCTGTTCCGTCGCTATGTCCGCCGTGGAGCCGACTCCGTGACCGCTCCAGCTGGCGGACCTGACGCTGTCCAGGCTGTCGCCGACGGCCCTGATGGACGGCACGTCCTCGAACTGGTCATCCCGCTCCAAGGACCTGGACACCGTCGCGTTCTGGAGCGCCCGCGGATCGCGACATCGCCCGTCGTCCACCTGCCTGGTGGGCGGTGGCTCACCCTGACCATCCCGTCGCCGAGGATCCATCACGACGATCTGCTCGCACAGCTCGGTGGCCTGGCCTCGACGCTGCGCAGCCAGGTAGAGCGGTGGTTCTGGCTCCGCTACGACAGTCCCGCCCACGGGCCGCACCTCCGCGTCAGGTTCGCAGGCGAGCCCTCGGTGCTGAACACCGTCGTGCTCCAGACCGTGTCGGAGCAGTGCGCCTCCTGGATGGCCCATGGCCTGATCGGGGGTCTGGTCGTCGAGTCCTATGAACCGGAGATCGACCGGTACGGCGGACTTACGGCTATCGACGCCGCTGAACGACTCTTCGACGCCGACAGCAATCTCACGCTGAGCCTCCTTGAACACGCACCCGACGACGAGGCTCGGTACCTGCTCGCCGCACTTTCGGCTGTGGAATTCGCACGGGGACTTGCCGACGAGCCCGCGGGCGCCGTCGGACGCCCTCGGCTGGACCGCACCCGTCGACGACTCGTTAACGAGTTCCGCGCG
Source organism: Promicromonospora sp. NPDC060204 (assembly GCF_042728455.1). Lineage (NCBI taxonomy): Bacteria > Bacillati > Actinomycetota > Actinomycetes > Micrococcales > Promicromonosporaceae > Promicromonospora > Promicromonospora sp. NPDC060204. Next base: position 2,242 of record NZ_JBHWZO010000035.1, on the reverse strand, counting down.
GCCGCGCCGTCGGATCCAGATGTATTGCTCACCTCGACTGCGCTTGAGCAATGGAAGCGACGCAACGAAGCGATCACCGAATACCACGATGTGGTGCCGGCGACTCGTCGCTCCGACTGCGCTTCGTCGATGATCCACATGCACGCGAACCGACTTGGCCTCGACCGGGACCAGGAACACACTGCTCGTGCACTGGCGGCCGAACTCCTGCCTCGGGTGTGGGGATGAAGCCAGGAGACGCAGCGTTAGCCATCGCTGAACGACTGCTGGACCCGGATCGCGTGGTTGCGACCGCCCCGTCGTACGGGATCGCGACGCTCGCAGACGGGTTGCCGGGGACTGCGCTCCTGCACGCACGCTTGTCCGCCGTTGACCCGGTCTTCGCCGCGGCGGCGAGCGCCCACTGGAACGCTGCAGCCGAGCACGCGGTCAGTGCTCCACAGCAGGGGCCGGGAATCTACGGTGCGATGGGAGGCCTAGCGGCCTCGCTGGTCCTCGGCTCCCCTTACTTGCCCGACCCCGAGGTCACAGCCACCGCGACAGCTCGGTCGGTCCGCTGGCTCTCAGCCCGCGCCGTCGAGTCCGCGAACCTCTACACGCAGGCAACACTCACGGGTCGCCCCGGGACAGCCTGGCATGTCTACGACACAATCTCCGGACTGGCTGGCATCGGCCGGATCTTGCTCGCGGCGCTGATCGACGGTCGAAGCTCCGCCGAGCCAGGTCTGGTTGCCGCGCTGACAGCGCTGACCAGAATGCTGACCGATCACGGAGGAGCCCTGCCCGGCTGGTGGGTCCCGACCGACCAGCATCCGCAGGTCGTCGCTGCGCGCCTCGACCCGACAGGAGCCGCAGACACGGGACTTGCCCACGGCGTCGCCGGGCCTCTCGCAGTGCTCGCGCTGGCACACTCCACTGGGCACACTGTGGCCGGACAGGAGGCCGCGATCCGCGACGCCGTCCGCTGGCTCGACCGTTGGCGGGTCGACGACCACGGCTGGCCCGACCACGCAACAGGCCAGCAGCTATCTGAGGACAAAAAGCCAACGAGGCACGGACGTCGCACCGCCTGGTGCTACGGCGTCCCCGGGGTCGCCCGGAGCCTCTTGCTCGCAGCGAGTGCGCTAGACGACCACGCCCTGGACGAGGCTGCGCGCACTGACCTGCGGCGGCTCGGCGCCGAGAACTCAGTGTGGGACGCCGTAGGGCCGACGCTGTGCCACGGACATGCCGGAGTACTGAGCTGTGCCCACGGGATAGACCGAGACGTCACCGAACGCGCTGCATCTGGAGTCATGCGGTCTCTGGATCCCGGCCGTCCCTTTCTCGTGACCCACATGGAGCACGGTGCCGGCCATGACAATCCGGGGTTCCTGACCGGCGCCACGGGAGTCGCACTAGCGCTCAGCGAGCTCGCCGAGCATCCAGTACAGCCGACCACCACACCGTGGGATGCGCTGCTTCTGATCGTGTGACTCCCAGGTTGCCACAGGCACGAGCGGCTGGCCGTTCGGCTTCATACTGCGGCTCAAGCGGCCCCGGTCAGACGCAACCCGATGCTCGCAGATGCATTCGAAGGTCGCGTTAGGCACGTCAAGTCTCGTGCCTGGCTGGTTCACCCGCTATGTCGCAGTCGTGCTCTCATGGTTCGACGGCGGCATGCTCTAGGCTCAGCGCTCATGACTGCTCCTGCAAGTGCCGAAATGCAGCCATCGACCTTCCGCTCACAGCGCAAGACAGTCCCATTTGAACTTCTCCATCACGCGTTGGCACATCCCATACTGGCGGCAACGGCATTGGCACTGATCGCCCTCATTATTGAATTTGCTCAATACCGCCCAGAGTTTACCCCGGGAGCCCACGCGATCTCTGAGTTTACTCGCAATATCATGTACGGCTTGATCGGCGCACTGATATTTCAGTGGATAATCGTGGATCTACCCGATCGAAAGCGTCGACGCGCCACCTACATTGCCCACACGCTCTCGTTCGAGACGCTTCTCATCGGCGGCCGAGCGTCCCTTGCGATGTACCGACATTTCCAACCGAGCGGATCCTCAAAGATGGATTCATGGAACGAAGAAAGCGTAAAGCAGACAGCGCTCGCGATTGCTCAAGCGAATCCTTCATTCTTTCACCCGCACCGGGCGGCCCTCATGCGGAATGTGATCCTGGCTACACAGCTTGCACTGGAGGATATTCGGCCGAGCCAAGCTTTCCTAGATCCGGACGTCGCTCAGGC
>NZ_JBHWZO010000034.1:0-34141 GCF_042728455.1 Promicromonospora sp. NPDC060204 | reverse complement strand
AGCCAGCACTCAACGAGGAAGGGGGTGGGTTTAGAAGAGGCGGGTTGTCGGGTCGTCCGCGCCGCGCATCGCGTCGTAGTCCAGCAGGAGGGTCTTGATGCCGCGGTCCTTCGCCAGGACGCGGGCCTGCGGCTTGATCTCCTGGGCCGCGTAGACGCCCTGGACGGGGGCCAGCAGCGGGTCGCGGTTGAGCAGCTCCAGGTACCGCGTGAGCTGCTCGACGCCGTCGATGTCGCCCCGGCGCTTGATCTCCACCGCGACGGTGGAGCCGGAGCCGTCCCGCGCGAGGATGTCCACCGGGCCGATGGCCGTGGGGTACTCGCGCCGGACCAGGGTGTGCCCGTCGCCCAGCAGCGCGATCTGCTCGGCGAGCAGCTCCTGCAGATGCGCCTCCACGCCGTCCTTCACGAGGCCCGGGTCGATGCCCAGGTCGTGGGCGGAGTCGCTGTGCACGGTGAACAGCTCGACCTCGAGCCGGTCGTCCGACTTGGCGTGCTGGACGGTCCACACCTCGGTGACGCCGCGCTCGGCGGCCTCCGCGGAGGGCTCGCGCACCACCAGGGTGCACGGGGGGCTCATCCAGTTCAGCGGCTTGTACGAGCCGCCGTCCGAGTGGATCAGCACGCTGCCGTCGGCCTTGACCACGAGCAGCCGCGTCGCCGGCGGGAGCATCGCGGTCAGGCGGCCCGTGTAGAGGGCGGAGCAGTCTGCCACGACCAGCCGCATCAGAGAACCAGATCCTGTCGTCCGGGAGGGGCGGCCTCGAGCCAGGAGGCGAGGCCGAAGTAGTCGCCGGCAGCGAGGTCGAGCTCGAAGTCGAGCCCGTCGTACCGGCACTGGACGAGGTAGTGGTCGCCCTGACCACGCTCGTCCGGGTCCAGCGGGGTACGGCTCGTCACGGTGAGCCGCTCCCGGTACCACGTGCGGGCCGGACGGGGTGCCAGCGACCAGCACCGCCACCACTCGATCCGGCCCACCGCGTACTGCGCGATGCCCGGCGTCCAGGAACCCTCGGGGTTACCGGTCGCCCGGGCACTGCAGTCGAACGATCCGACCCTCCGGGAGAGGGTCCGCAGCCGGGAGATCCCGGCCGCGATGACGAGCGCGAGCGCCCCCAGTACCGCTATCGCGATCCATACGACGCCGGGCACGCGCGCTCTCCCTCAGACCAGGGAGATCTCGTCGACCACGAGGGTGACGAGGTTGTTGTCGACGGACATGAAGCCGCCGGTGACCTGGGCCTCCACGGCCGGACCCGACGCCGTCTCCACCTTGATGGTGCCGGGGCGAAGCACCGCCAGCAGCGGCGTGTGGTTCGCCAGGATGCCGATCTGGCCGTCCGCGGACGGCGCACTCACCTGGGTCGCCGCACCGCTCCAGACCTTGCGGTCCAGGGACACGAGGTCCACGCTCAGCTCTGCCACGAGAGCTCCTTCCGATGTAGCGGGCGTGCTGCCGCCCCTGCCGGGTTGCCCGAGTCTAAGGGGTCCGGCGGGGCGGCATCACGCACGGGGGGACGTACGAGACCTCAGGCCCCGTACTCCTTCTGGATCCGTGCCCAGTTCTCCTCGAGCATCTCGAGGCCACCGATGTTGTAGAAGGCCTGCTCGGCGATGTGGTCGAACTCGCCGGCGCAGATCTTCTTGAACGCCTCGATGGTCTCGGACAGCGGGACCGTCGAGCCCTCCACGTCCGTGAACTTCTTGGCCATGTAGGTGTTCTGGGAGAGGAACTGCTGGATGCGACGCGCGCGCGCCACGACCGTCTTGTCCTCCTCCGAGAGCTCGTCCACACCGAGGATAGCGATGATGTCCTGCAGCTCCTTGTTCCGCTGCAGGATCGACTTCACCTCGGTCGCCACGTCGTAGTGCTCCTGGCCCACGTAACGCGGGTCGAGGATGCGGGACGTCGAGGTCAGCGGGTCGATCGCCGGGTACAGACCCTTCGACGCGATCTCTCGGGAGAGCTCGGTCGTCGCGTCCAGGTGGGCGAACGTCGTGGCCGGGGCCGGGTCGGTGTAGTCGTCAGCCGGCACGTAGATGGCCTGCAGCGACGTGATGGAGTGACCACGCGTCGAGGTGATGCGCTCCTGGAGGAGACCCATCTCGTCGGCCAGGTTCGGCTGGTAGCCCACGGCGGACGGCATACGGCCGAGCAGCGTGGAGACCTCGGAACCGGCCTGCGTGAAGCGGAAGATGTTGTCGATGAAGAGCAGCACGTCCTGGTTCTTCACGTCGCGGAAGTACTCCGCCATCGTCAGCGCCGACAGGGCCACGCGCAGACGCGTGCCCGGCGGCTCGTCCATCTGGCCGAAGACGAGGGCGGTCTTGTCGAAGACACCCGCCTCGTCCATCTCGGCGATCAGGTCGTTGCCCTCACGGGTGCGCTCACCGACACCGGCGAACACCGACACACCGCCGTGGTCCTGGGCCACACGCTGGATCATCTCCTGGATGAGGACCGTCTTGCCGACGCCCGCACCACCGAAGAGACCGATCTTGCCACCCTGCACGTACGGGGTCAGCAGGTCGATGGACTTGATGCCCGTCTCGAACATCGTGGTCTTCGACTCGAGCTGGTCGAAGGCCGGGGGCTTGCGGTGGATCGGCCAGCGCTCGGTGACCTCGAGCTTCTCGCCCTCGGCGAGGTTCAGGACCTCGCCGGTGACGTTGAAGACCTTGCCCTTGGTGATGTCGCCGACGGGCACGCTGATGGGCGAGCCGGTGTCGGTGACCAGGGCGCCGCGGACCAGGCCGTCGGTCGGCTTGAGCGCGATGGCGCGCACCAGGGAGTCACCCAGGTGCTGCTCGACCTCGAGGGTCAGCGTGAAGGTGTTCTCGTCCTCGCCCTGGCCCGAGAGGTCGATCTCGACGGTCAGCGCGTTGTAGATGTCGGGGATCGCGTCCTCGGGGAACTCGATGTCCACGACGGGGCCGATCACCCGAGCGACCCGGCCGGTGCCGGGGCCGCTCGTGTGCTCGACCGTGGATTCCACGGTGGTGGCGGTCATGGTTGCCTCGCTTCGGTGGGCCGGAGGGTCCTCCGGCGGGGAGTCTGTTGGTTGGTCAGGACGCCAGGGCGTCGGCACCGGAGACGATCTCGCTGATCTCCTGGGTGATGTCCGCCTGACGGGCCTGGTTGGCCAGTCGGGTGTACGTGCGGATCAGGTCCTCGGCGTTGTCCGTGGCCGTGTGCATGGCGCGCTGGCGGGCGGCCAGCTCGGACGCGGCTGCGTCGAGCAGGGCCGCGTAGATGCGCTGGTCCACGTACCGCGGGAGCAGTGCGTCGAGCACGGCCTCCGGGGACGGCTCGAAGTCGTAGAGCGGCAGGACCTCGTGCTCGTCCGCCTCCACCACGCCCTCGACGACCTCCAGCGGCAGCATGCGCACGACGTGGGGACGCTGGGTCACCATGTTGACGAACTGCGTGGAGACCACGTGCAGCTCGGACACGCCGCCCTCGTCCTCGTCCGCGAGGAACTTCTCGAGCAGGGCCTGCCCGATCTCCTCCGCGACCTCCGCCGTCGGCCGCTCCGAGCCGTACGTCCACGTCTGGACGGCCTCGCGGCCGCGGAACGCGTAGTACGAGATCGCCCGACGACCGGCGACGTAGAGGAGAACCTCCTTGCCCTCGGCCGCGAGCTGCTGGGTCAGCCGCTCGGCCTCACGGACGATCGACGCCGGGTAGGAGCCCGCCATGCCACGGTCCGACGACACGACGAGCACGGCGGCGCGCTTGGCGCCGTCGACCTCCTGCGTCAGCGGGTGCTTGATGTCGGTGTGCGTGGCGACCGCCGAGACGGCACGGGTGATCGCCTGCGCGTAGGGTGCCGCCGCCGCCGTCCGCGCACGGGCCTTGCCGATGCGGGACGCGGCGATGAGCTCCTGCGCACGGAACATCTTCTTCAGCGACTGCGTCGACTTGATCCGTGCCTTGAAGACGCGCTGGGATCCACCGGCCACGGGTCAGGCCTTCTTCTTGACGACGACCTGTGCCTGCTCGACGTCGACGGGGCCACCCTCGACCTCACCACCGACGAGCGCGGTACCGTCGGCCCGCTGGAAGCCGGCACGGAAGTCCTCGACGGCGGCGCTGAGCGCCTCCTCCGTCGCGGGCTCCAGCTTGCCGCTCTCGCGGATCGACGTCAGGACGTCCGTCTTGCGGCGCAGGTGGTCCAGCAGCTCGGACTCGAACCGCTTGACGTCCTCGACCGCGACGTCGTCCAGCTTGCCCTTGGTACCGGCCCACACGGCCGCGACCTGGTCCTCGACCGCGTACGGCGAGTACTGGGGCTGCTTGAGCAGCTCCGTCAGGACGGCGCCGCGCTGCAGCTGCGCGCGGGACGCCGCGTCGAGGTCGGACGCGAACATCGCGAACGCCTCGAGCGAGCGGAACTGCGCCAGCTCCAGCTTCAGCGTGCCGGAGACCTTCTTCATCGCCTTGATCTGCGCGTCGCCACCGACTCGGGAGACCGAGATACCGACGTCCACGGCGGGACGCTGGTCGGCGTTGAACAGGTCGGACTGCAGGAAGATCTGCCCGTCCGTGATGGAGATGACGTTGGTCGGGATGTACGCCGAGACGTCGTTCGCCTTGGTCTCGATGATCGGCAGACCGGTCATCGAGCCCGCGCCCAGCTCGTCCGAGAGCTTCGCACAACGCTCGAGCAGACGGGAGTGCAGGTAGAACACGTCACCCGGGTAGGCCTCGCGGCCCGGCGGACGGCGCAGCAGCAGCGACACGGCACGGTAGGCCTCGGCCTGCTTCGACAGGTCGTCGAAGACGACGAGCACGTGCTTGCCCTGGTACATCCAGTGCTGGCCGATGGCCGAGCCGGTGTACGGGGCGAGGTACTTGAAGCCCGCGGGGTCGGACGCCGGAGCCGCGACGATGGTCGTGTACTCGAGCGCGCCGGCCTCCTCGAGGGCGCCACGCACGGAGGCGATGGTCGAGCCCTTCTGACCGATCGCGACGTAGATGCAGCGCACCTGCTTGCTGGGGTCGCCGGACTCCCAGTTCGCCTTCTGGTTGATGATCGTGTCGATCGCGATCGCCGTCTTGCCGGTCTGGCGGTCGCCGATGATCAGCTGACGCTGACCACGGCCGATCGGGATCATCGAGTCGATCGCCTTGATGCCGGTCTGCAGCGGCTCGTGCACCGACTTGCGCTGCATGACGCCGGGCGCCTGCAGCTCCAGGGCACGGGTGCCCTCGGTGGCGATCTCGCCCAGGCCGTCGATGGGGACACCCAGCGGGTCGACCACGCGGCCGAGGTAGCCCTCGCCCACGGGGACCGAGAGCACCTCACCGGTGCGGCGGACCTCCTGGCCCTCCTCGATGCCGGTGAACTCGCCCAGGACGACCACACCGATCTCGCGGACGTCCAGGTTCTGCGCGAGGCCGAGCGTGCCGTCCTCGAAGCGCAGCAGCTCGTTGGCCATCACGCCCGGGAGGCCCTCGACGCGGGCGATGCCGTCCGCGGCGTACGCGACGCGACCCACCTCCTCGGTGACCGCTTCCTGGGGCTCGTAGGCCTTCACGAAGCTGTCCAGTGCGGCCCGGACCTCGTCCGGCCGGATCGTCAGCTCAGCCATTGCTCTTCTCCTGTCGTGGCCGCGAGAGCCGCGGCGGAAGGTTCTTGTTCACGTTTTCAGCCGGCCAGACGACGCTGAGCGTCAGCAAGGCGCGACAGGACGGTGGAGTCGACGACGTCCGCGCCGACCTGGATGCGCATGCCCCCGACGACGGTGGGGTCCACGGTGACGTTCAGCTGGACGGCCTTGCCGTACGAGCGCTCGAGCACGGCGCCGAGGCGCTGCTCCTGCTCGCGCGTCAGCACCGTCGCGCTCGTCACCGCGGCGACGAGGCGCTGGCGGCGTTCCGCCGCGACCTCGCCGAACCACCCGATCGTCTGCACGAAGCGACGGCCACGCAGCGACGACGTCGCGCGCTGCGCCAGGCGCTGGGTCACGGTGTCGACCTTGCCACCGACCAGTGCGTCCACGAGCGCCACGCGGCGCTCCGGAGCGGTCGAGGCGTCCGAGAGGACCTGCTTGGCCTCCCGCTGGCCGACGAGCGACCGGCTGAGCCGGAACAGCTCGTCCTCGACCGTCTCCAGCGCGCCGCGCGCCTCGGCGGAAGCCAGCACGGCATCCACGCCGAGGCGCTCGACGGCGTCGGCCAGGTCCGAGTCGCTCGACCAGCGTGCCCGGGCGAGCCCGGACACGAGGTCGACCACGCGCTCGTCGAAGCCGCCCAGCAGACTGGCCACCAGGCCGGCCTTGGCCTCGCCCTCGCGGGAGGGGTCGGCGAGCGAGCGGCGCAGCGCGGCGGAGTCGTCGAGCGCCGACACCAGGGTGAGCAGCTGCTCACCCAGCGTCAGCGCGTCCGCACCCGCGGCACGCAGCACCGGCTCGAAGCGCTCCTGCGCCGCCGTCAGCGATGCCCCGCTCGATCCCCGCATCACGCCTCCTTGTTGCTTGCCACGGCCTGGCTCGCCTCGAGCTCGTCGAGGAACCGGTCGACCACGCGCGACTGCCGGGCCGAGTCCTCGAGGGACTCGCCCACGATCTTCGACGCGAGCTCGGTCGCGAGCGTGCCGACCTCCGAGCGCAGGGACACCGAAGCGGCCTGTCGCTCGGCCTCGATCTGACGGTGCGCCGTCTCGGTGATGCGCTCCGCCTCCTCGCTCGCCTTGACCTTGAGGTCGTTGACGATCGCGGTGCCCTCGGCACGCGCCTCCTCGCGGACCTGCGCCGCGTCGGCACGGGCCTCGGCGAGCAGCGCCTGCTGCTGCGCCAGGGCCTCGTCGGCTGCCTTCTGCGCGGCCTCGGCCTTCTCGATGCCACCCTCGATGAGCGACGCGCGCTCGTCCAGGATCTTGTTCATCGGCGGCAGGATGAACTTGTAGAACGCCACGGCGATGACCACAAGGATCACTGCCGACCACAGCAGGTCGTATCCAGCGGGCAGGAACAGGTCGATGCCCGCGGGCTCCTCTGTCTGCGCCGCCACGACGTCGGCAGCGCCCGTGAGCGCAGCCATCACGCGGCGGGGAAGAGGAAGCCGGCGACCAGGCCGAGGAGCGCGAGCACCTCGACGAACGCGACACCCAGGAACATGGTGGCGCGGAGCTGGCCGGCGACCTCGGGCTGGCGGGCCATACCCTCGATCGTCTTGCCGATGAGGATGCCGAGGCCGATACCCGGGCCGGTCGCGGCGAGGCCGTAGCCGACAGCGTTCAGGTTACCGGTGACCTCGGCGAGAGTGGTGACGTCCACTTGCGTCTTCCTTCCGTTGGGCGCCGCACCTGATGGTGCGGCGTCGCGTGGTGTGCGAAGGCGCTGGTGCGCCCGTCGCGGGTTTTCCAGGTGAAGCTGTGCAGCGCCGCCCGGAGGAGCGAGCACTGTCAGTGCTCCTCCTCCAGCGACATGTTGATGTAGACCGCGGCCAGCAGCGCGAAGATGTACGCCTGCAGGAACGCGACCAGAAGCTCGAAGAGCGTCACGAACAGGCCGGCGGGCAGGGTCAGGAGGCCGAAGGCCATCAGCCCGCCGCCCGCCGAGTCCACGACGAAGAACTGCGTGGCGGCGAAGCAGAGCACCAGCATGATGTGGCCGGCGACCATGTTGGCCACGAGTCGGACCGCGAGCGAGCCCGGCCGGATGACCAGGAGCTGCAGCAGCTCGATCGGCGTCAGGATGAAGTAGATCGGCCACGGCACGCCCGGCGGGAACAGGTTCGCCTTGAGGTAGCCGCCCAGGCCGTGCTTGCGGATGCCGACCGCCCAGTAGGTGACGAACACCCAGAGGGCGAGGAGCAGAGGGATGCCGATGCGCGAGGTGCCGGCCAGGTTCAGACCCGGGATCACACTCGTGACGTTGAACGCCAGGATCGACAGGAAGATGGTGGTGAGCATGGGCACGAAACGCTTGGCGTTGTCCTTGCCCAGGATCTCCTCGCCGATCTGCACCCGGACGAAGTCCAGCAGGTACTCGACACCGGCCTGGAAGCGGCCCGGCACCACCTTGGCGCGGCGCGCGGCGATCAGGAAGACCGACAGCAGCACCAGCGTGGCGATGATGCGGATGATCCAGATGCGGTCGATCTGGAAGATTGTGCCCTCGAACAGGATGGCCGACGGGAAGAAGTCGGCGATCGACGGCGTGTGGAAGCCGCCCTCACCCTCGTGGCCTTCAGTGGCGGCGAGGATTACGGACGTCGCATACGTGGACAGGAGGACTCCCAGGTGGTCATTCGGCCCCGCGCGCGTTTCCCGCTGTGTGGCGGAACGGGCGCGCCGTCGGGCCTGGCCGTCATGGATTCGTCGTAAGCCTAACCTATGTCCCATGCGGTTCTGGCCGTAGAACCGCATGACACGGCCCCTTGTGACTTATTGCGCAACCCCGCGTCAGGTCGTGGGTCGCTCATGGGGTCCGGTCAGGGCTTGGTGTCGGGCTGGGTCTCGGGCTCGACGTAGGGAAGGCGGCCGTTGCGGACGGCGCGGTAGTCGAGCAGCGCGGACCCGACGGCGCCCAGCAACAGCACGACGAACAGGACGACCCGGTCGTAGAAGTCGAACTGCGTGATGATCACCAGCACGACGATCAGCACCACCATCTTGGCGAGCCAGCTGCCCATCACCACGGCGCCCATGGCGGCCGGGCCCTTGCCGACGGTGTAGAGCATGGACCACACGGTCGTGGCGCAGAAGAACGCGGCGAGCGCCGCGCCGATCAGGGCGCCCCAGAGCCCTGGCAGGCCCGCGACCAGGAGCCCGACCAGCGACCCCAGGACGGCGAGGCCGCCCACGAGGATCAGGCAGTCGCGCAGGGCCGCACGCAGCACCGCCTGCTCGGCGGCACCCCGGGGGGCGTCGGGGGCATCGGGTGCTTGCTCGGTCATTCGACGGTCTCCTTGGTCTTGACGGTGGTCTGCACGCCGCCGCTCTCCGTGGCGCTCTGCGCCACGGCGGGCGTCGGTACCGTCCCGGCACCGACGGCGGCGGGCACCTTGGGGGTCTGCCCCGACAGCGCGACGTCGTCGTCCAGGAACCGGCCGCGGTTGCGCAGCGGGCCGAGGGTGGCCAGCAGCGCGAGCACCACGAACACCGTGGTCCAGATGAGCACGATCTCCCAGTCCCACTGGACGAGGGCCGCGGCGCTGAAGGCGAACACGGCGGTCCACACGTACAGGATCACGACGGCGCGGCGGTGCGAGTGGCCGAGGGCCAGCATGCGGTGGTGCAGGTGCATGCGGTCGGGCGCCATGGGCGACTTGCCGGCGGCCAGCCGCCGGATCACCGCGAGCCCCATGTCCAGCAGCGGCAGCATGAGCACCGCCACCGGCAGGAGCAGCGGGATGAACGCGGGCAGGGCCTGCGAGCCGGTCATCACGTCTGGCGTGACGTTGCCGGTCACGGTGATGGCCGCGCCGGCCATGACGAGGCCGATCAGCATGGACCCGGCGTCACCCATGAAGATGGTCGCCGGATGGAAGTTGTAGGGCAGGAAGCCCACGCAGACGCCCACGAGCACCGCCATCATCAGCGACGCCAGGGAGGAGTAGTCCTCCGGCGTGGCCTGCTGGGTGAGCCCGTAGGTGTACAGGAAGAAGGCGGCGCCGCCGATCGCGACGATGCCGGCGGCCAGGCCGTCGAGGCCGTCGACGAAGTTCACGGCGTTCATCGCGACCACGACGGCCAGCACCGTCACCACCAGCGACATGCGCGACGACGGGATGGTCGTGCCGGCGATCGGCAGCGTGATGAGCTGGACGCCCTGCAGGGCCATGAAGCCGGCGGCCAGCACCTGGCCGGCGAGCTTGGTGACCCAGTCCAGGTCCCACTTGTCGTCGGCCCAGCCGAGCGCGCAGACGATCGCCGCGCCGCCCACGATGCCCCACGCCTGGCGGTCCTCGAAGACCCCCGACAGGAACGGCATCTGGGACGCCAGCATGACCGCGACGACGATGCCGATCAGCATGGCGAGCCCGCCGAGCCGCGGCGTCGGCACGGAGTGCACGTCGCGCGCGCGCACGGCGGAGATGGCCGAGGACTTGAGTGCGACCCAGCGCGCGAAGGGCGTGGTCAGGAACGTGACCGCCGCGGCCACGAGCATCAGGAGCAGGTACACCCTCACTCGTCGTCCTCCGCGGCGGGGGCCGGGGGCGCGATCGGGTCGTCCTCCGGCGACGCCGCAGGGCCTTCGACATCCACGATCTTGCGCAGCTCGGCCAGCGACACGGCGCCCTCGCGGACGACGCGCAGCACCGGTCCGGTCGCGTCCACGATCGTGGAGGCGACGCCGCCGGGCGCCTCTCCCCCGTCGAGGTAGATCGCGACCGACTCGCCGAGCTGGGACACGGCGTCCGCCACGTCCTGCGCGGCGGGGCTGCCGGACTTGTTCGCGCTGGAGACGGCCAGCGGCCCGGTGCGCTTCAGGAGGGCGAGCGCCGCGGGGTGGTCCGGCATGCGCAGGGCGACGGTGCCGCCCGTGTCGCCGAGGTCCCACTGCAGCGACGGCTGCGCGTGCAGGATGACGGTGAACCCGCCGGGCCAGAAGGCCTCGACGAGCTTGCGGGCCTCGTCGGGCACGTCGGTGGCAAGGCCGTCGAGCGTCGCGACCTCACCCACGAGGACCGGCGGCGGCATCTGCCGCCCGCGGCCCTTGGCCGCGAGCAGGGCCGCCACCGCGACCTCGTCGAACGCGTCGGCAGCGATGCCGTACACGGTGTCGGTGGGCAGGACCACGAGGCCGCCACGGGAGATCGCATTCACTGCCTCGTCGATCGCGGGGCCCCAGGACTGCGGGTCGGTGGCGTCGAGCACGGGCTGCACAGGCACACTCACGCGGACCAGTCTTTCACGATCCGGAGGTGAGGGAATCCAGGCGGCGCGCGACCACCATGCGGGGCCGGCCCGTGAGGTCCTTGCGCGTCTCCGGCTCCCCGAACACGGGCCGGCCCTCGGCGTCCCGCGCGGCCGCGACCATCGCCCGCGCCGCCTCCGCCTGGACCTCCGCGTGCTCCATGACGTACAGGCCGCCGGCGCGCAGCAGGCGCGCGGCGGCGTCCGTGATGCCGCGCGGCACCTCCAGCCCGTCGGGCCCCAGCCCGTACAGCGCGACGGCCGGGTCGTGCTCGGCGACCTCCGGGTCCACGGGCACCGCGTCCGACGGCACGTACGGCGGGTTCGAGACGACGACGTCGGCCGTCCCGTCGACCCCGTACAGGGCCGTGCGGGCGTCGCCCTTGACGAGCCGGACGATCCGCTCGGGGGCCGACTCGGGGTCCGCCTGCGGGTCCGCCGCCGTGGCGGGGTCCAGGCCCGCGGCGACGGCGCTCAGGGAGTCGACGTTGCGGGCCGCCCACGCGTGGGCGTCCTTGTCCAGCTCGACGGCATGCACCCGCGCGCCGGGCACCTCGGTGGCCACCGCCAGCGCGATGGCCCCGGACCCGGTGCACAGGTCGACGACGACGGCGCCGCCCCGCTCGCCCATGACCTTGGCGGCCTCGTCGATCGCCACCTGGGCGACCTCCTCCGTCTCGGGCCGCGGCACGAACACGCCCGGGCCCACGGCCAGCTCCAGGTGCCGGAACGGCGCGACGCCGGTCAGGTGCTGCAGGGGCTCGCGGGCGGCCCGGCGGGCGACCAGGCGCGCGAAGGCGGCAGCCGCGTCGTCGGGCACCTCGCGGCCGAGCACGGTCAGCCGCAGCAGCTCCCCGCGGTCCACGCCCAGGGCATACGCCAGCAGCGCCTCGGCGTCGGCCTGGGGCGACCCGACCCCGGCCTCGGCCAGCTCCTCATGGGCCCACTTCAACAGCTGCGCGCTCACCGCACTCCTCCGACCACGACAAAAGCCTGCCCGACGGCGCCGTCAGCCGCTAGACCCGCTGTGATCGGGTACCGCTCACACACCGGAGGCCTCGGCGAGCCGGGCGGCCTCGTCGGCGTCGATGGCCGACCGCACGACGGGACCCAGGTCGCCGTCGAGCACCTGGTCGAGGTTGTACGCCTTGTAGCCCGTGCGGTGGTCGGCGATCCGGTTCTCCGGGAAGTTGTACGTGCGGATGCGCTCGGACCGGTCCACGGTGCGCACCTGCGAGCGGCGCAGCTCGGCGGACTCGGCGGCCGCGGCCTCCTGCTGCGCGGCGAGCAGCCGGGCGCGCAGCACGCGCATGGCCTGCTCGCGGTTCTGCAGCTGCGACTTCTCGTTCTGCATCGAGACGACGATGCCCGTGGGCACGTGCGTGATGCGCACCGCGGAGTCCGTGGTGTTCACGGACTGCCCGCCCGGGCCGGAGGACCGGTAGACGTCGATGCGCAGGTCGTTCTGGTCGATCTCGAGCTCGCCCGGGTCGTCGACCTCGGGGAACACGAGCACGCCCGCCGCCGAGGTGTGGATGCGGCCCTGCGACTCGGTGACCGGCACCCGCTGCACGCGGTGCACGCCGCCCTCGTACTTGAGGCTGTGCCAGACGCCGTCCTCGGGGCCCTGGACGCTCTTGGCCTTGATCACCACCTGCACGTCCTTGTAGCCGCCCAGGTCGGACGCCGTGGCCTCCAGGAGCTGCGTGGACCAGCCGCGCTGCTCCGCGTACCGCAGGTACATGCGCAGCAGGTCGCCCGCGAACAGCGCGGACTCCTCCCCGCCCTCGCCGGCCTTGATCTCGAGGATCACGTCGCGGCCGTCGTCGGGGTCGCGCGGCACCAGGACCCGGCGCAGCTTCTCCTCCGCGGTCGACTCGGCCGCCCGGAGCACGGGCAGCTCCTCGGCGAACGAGGCGTCCTCGGCCGCGAGCTCGGCGGCGGCCTCGGCGTCGTCGTGCGCCTGCTCCCACGCCTTGTAGGCGCCCACCACCTGGTTGAGCTCCGCGTACCGGCGGCCCAGCGTGCGGGCGCGACCGGGGTCGGCGTGCACGGCGGGGTCCGCCAGCGCCGTCTCGATCTCGGCGTGCTCGCTGAGCAGCGGCCCGACGGCGGCGAACGCTTCGGTCACGATCTCTCCTCGTTACGGCGGGAAGGCAGGTCTGGGCAAAGCAACAGCGCCGGTGGTCCGGCGTCCGACTGCCCCTGGAGAGGTTGTCGGACCGGACCACCGGCGCTGCGGAGTCGCTACTTGTCGGCGGCCTTCTTGCCGTAGCGCGCCTGGAACCGGGCCACGCGGCCACCGGTGTCCATGATCTTCTGCTTGCCCGTGTAGAACGGGTGGCAGGCGCTGCAGACGTCGGCGCTGATCTTGCCGGACGTCTCGGTGCTACGCGTCGTGAAGGTGTTGCCGCAGGTGCAGGTGACCTGGGTGACGACGTACTCGGGGTGGATTCCAGCCCTCATGTTGCTCCTTGGTGAGATGCCACTGGGTCGCCCTGCAGAACCGCGAGGACGTGAACCAGCGAGCCAGCCAGTAATTGTGCCACTACCTCGCCCGGATCGGCGAGGCAGTGGGGTGTGACGTGGGTCAGACGTCGTCAGACCACCGTCAGACGGTGCTTGTTGCCGTCTGAGCCTGCGGTTCTGCTTCGGGCGGGTGCCTCGTACCTCGGCCCCCGCCCTGCGCGTCACCTCCGGCTCAGACGGTCTCGCCGACGTTGTCGTCCTCGGTGAGACCACCCGGCGTCGTCTTCTGCACGTGCAGCAGGAACTCGACGTTCGTCTTGGTCTTCTTGAGCTGGCCGAGCAGCAGCTCGGCGGCCTGCGTCTGGTCGAGCGCGCCCATGACGCGGCGCAGCTTGTAGACGATCGCGAGCTCGTCCTTCGACATGAGGATCTCCTCGCGCCGGGTGCTCGAACCGTTGACGTCGATCGCCGGGAAGATGCGCTTCTCGGCCAGGGACCGCGACAGGCGCAGCTCCATGTTGCCGGTGCCCTTGAACTCCTCGAAGATCACCTCGTCCATCTTCGAGCCGGTCTCGACCAGGGCGGTCGCGAGGATGGTCAGCGAGCCGCCGTCCTCGATGTTGCGGGCGGCGCCGAAGAACTTCTTGGGCGGGTAGAGCGCGGCGGCGTCCACACCACCGGACAGGATGCGGCCCGACGCCGGGGCGGCCAGGTTGTAGGCGCGCGACAGGCGGGTGATGCCGTCGAGCAGCACCACGACGTCCTGGCCCAGCTCCACGAGGCGCTTGGCACGCTCGATGGCGAGCTCGGCGACCAGCGTGTGGTCCGAGGCGTGGCGGTCGAAGGTCGAGGAGATGACCTCGCCCTTGACCGAGCGCTCGAAGTCGGTGACCTCCTCGGGGCGCTCGTCCACCAGCACGACCATGAGGTGGACCTCAGGGTTGTTGGCGGTGATCGCGTTGGCGATCTGCTGCATCATCAGCGTCTTGCCGGCCTTGGGCGGCGCGACGATGAGGCCGCGCTGGCCCTTGCCGATCGGCGCGACGATGTCGATGACGCGCGGCGTCAGCTTCGTCGCCTCGGGGTTCTCCAGGCGCAGGCGCTCCTGCGGGTACAGCGGCGTCAGCTTGGTGAACTCGGGGCGCTCCCGCGCCTCCTCCGGCGTCATGCCGTTCACCGTGTCCAGGCGCACCAGGGCGTTGAACTTGTTGACCTTGGCGTTGCGACCGACCGCCTGCTGCGGCGGCTCCTCGCCCTCGCGCGGCTGGCGCACGGCGCCGACGACGGCGTCGCCACGGCGCAGGCCGGCCTTCTTGACCTGGTTCAGCGACACGTAGACGTCGTTGTTGCCGGGCAGGTAGCCCGAGGTCCGCACGAACGCGTAGTTGTCGAGGATGTCGAGGATGCCGGCGACGGGCAGCAGCACGTCGTCCTCGCGCACCTCGACGTTCTCGAGACCCGCGACGTCCGGACCCGTGCGGCCGCGGCCGCGCTTGCGGTCCCGGCCCCGGTCGCGGCCCCGGCGGCGGCGCGAGTTGCGGTCGTCGTCGAGCTCGCCGGCGGCGGCCCGGTCGGCGGTGCGGTCCGGGCCGCGGTCGGCGGCGCGCTCCGCGGTCCGGGTGGTGCCGCGCTCGGACCGGTCGGCGGTGCGGTCGCCGGCGCGCTCGGCGCCGCGGTCGCTGCCGGCACGCGAGGTGCGGCCGTTCGCCGACTGGCCGTTGCGGCCCTTGTCCTCGGCGGACTTGTCCGCGGTGCCGTCGGCGGCACCCTGTCCGGCGCCACGACGGCGCCCGTTCTGCTCCCGCGGCGCCGCGACGGCGTCGGCCAGCTGGGCGAGACGGGCGGCCTTGTCGGCTTCCGTGCTCGCGGCGGCGCGCACACCCGAGGTGGTGACCTCGGCGGCGGCGACCGGCGCCTCGCTACGGGCAGGCTTGTCGGTGGTGAGCTGCTCCGGGGCCGAAGCGGCACGGGCCGGGCGCTTCGTCGCGCCACCCGTCTTCTCGCGGATCGAGTCCACGAGGTCGCTCTTGCGCATCCTGGAGGTGCCCTTCACGCCCAGGTCTCCGGCGAGTGCCTGGAGCTCGGCGAGGCGCATGCTGCTCAGCGCTCCGGTGCCGGCCGCACGGCCGGTGGCTGACTGAGCGTTATCGGTGGTGTCTGTCACGAAGGACCCTTCCCCCTCGAACTGCGGCTGGTCGCCTGATCGCGGGCCGCGGGATAGTGGGCGCCCGGCGCCGAACGGCCGGAACGCGGAAAACCTCGCATCAGTGGTACGACGAAGACGGCTGACGGGGGCGTTGTCTGCCTTCTCGCGAGATGCGGTGGCCGTAGATCACGGCCTGCTACGGGCACGGCTGAGCGGCTGAGACTGTCGCTGGGTAGGCGGTGGGGAACCGATGTTGAATCCGTGTTCCCGCCACCAAGGCTCAGGAGTGCTATCCCGAAGGTTCACTGCATACTACCACCCCGTACTGCTGGTGATCCTGGTCCGACATGACTTCTCTTTGCCCCCGACGAGCCGGACGATAGCGCACCTGTGTTACCGGTAATCCTTCGGGCACGCGCACCCGTCAGATCGATCCCGGGACTCAGCCGGCTCCAGCCCGCGGTCTCGTCCACGAGGTCCTTGAGGACGGCGTCGCGCGCGGCCCGGTGCCCGGGTCCGGCGAGCACAAGGACGGTGGGCCCGGCGCCCGAGACGGTGGCCGGGACGCCCTGCTCGCGCAGCGCGCGCAGCAGCTCGGCGGAGGCGCCGAGGACGCCCGCCCGGTACGACTGGTGCAGCCGGTCCTCCGTGGCGTCGAACAGGAGCTCCGGACGCCGGGCCAGGGCCTCCACCAGGAGTGCCGCGCGGCCCGCCGTGAACGCGGCGTCGCCGTGCGAGACCCGCGCAGGCAGGGCGGCCCGGGCACGGGCGGTCGCGAGCCGCACGTCGGGCACGAGCACGGTGGCCTCGATCGCCGGGTCGATGTCCAGCCCGACCGCCCGCGGGCCGTCGGCGGTGGTCCACGCGACGGTGGCGCCGCCCTGGATCGCGGGCGCGGCGTTGTCGGGGTGCCCCTCGAACTCGGTGGCCAGGCCCAGCACGGTGGCGGCGTCGATGGCCCGCGGGTCCGCGAGCAGGGCGCGCGCGGCGACGATCCCGGCCACGACGGCGGCCGACGACGAGCCGAGGCCCCGGCCGTGCGGGATCACGTTGTGGCACGTCATGTGGATGCCGGTGGGCACGGCACCCGCGAGGTCCAGCGTGCGCCGCAGCGCACGCACCACCAGGTGGTCCTCCCCGAGGGGGACCTCCCCGGCACCCTCGCCCTCGATCTCCACGACCACGTCGGAGCTCGCCACCAGGCGCACCTCGACCTCGTCGTACAGGGCCAGCGCGAGGCCCAGGGAGTCGAAGCCGGGCCCGAGGTTCGCGCTCGTCGCGGGCACCCGGACCCGCACGTGGTCGGCGCCGAGCTGCATCAGAGTGACAGTGCGTCGGCGATCGAGACGACGTCGGCGGAGACCCGTACGGGCTCGACCTCGCCGCCGTCGGGCGTGCGCAGCGCCCAGCCCGGGTCCTTGAGCCCGTGGCCGGTCACCGTGATGGTGATGCGCGCCCCCGCGGGCACCAGGCCGCGCTCGTGCCGGGCCAGCAGGCCGGCGACACCCGCGGCGGACGCCGGCTCGACGAACACGCCGACCTCGGCCGACAGGATCCGGTGCGCCGCGAGGATCTGCTCGTCCGTGACGGCCTCGATGACGCCGCCCGAGGTGTCCCTGGCCTGCTCGGCCAGCTCCCACGAGGCGGGGTTGCCGATGCGGATGGCGGTGGCGATCGTGTCCGGGTCGTCGATCGGGTGGCCCTTGACGATCGGGGCGGCGCCCGCGGCCTGGAAGCCCCACATGGCCGGGGTGCGGCTCGCGACGCCCGCCTCGGCGTACTCGGTGAAGCCCTTCCAGTAGGCCGTGATGTTCCCGGCGTTGCCGACCGGCAGCAGGTGGATGTCCGGGGCGTCGCCCAGGGCGTCCACGATCTCGAAGGCGGCGGTCTTCTGGCCCTCGATCCGGTCGGGGTTCACCGAGTTCACGAGCTCGACGGGGTGGGTGTCGGCGAGCTTGCGGGCCGCCACGAGGCAGTCGTCGAAGTTGCCGTCCACCTGCAGCAGGCGGGCGCCGTGCGCGACGGCCTGGCTCAGCTTGCCCATGGCGATCTTGCCGTCCGGCACGAGCACCGCGCAGACCATGCCGGCGCGCGTCGCGTACGCCGCGGCCGACGCCGACGTGTTGCCCGTCGACGCGCACACGACGACGCGGGCCCCGCGGCCGGCGGCCGCGGAGATCGCGGCCGTCATGCCGCGGTCCTTGAACGAGCCGGTCGGGTTCATGCCCTCGACCTTGACGTAGACCTCGGCGCCGGTGCGCTCGGACAGCGCCGGGGCGGGCACCAGCGGCGTGCCGCCCTCGCCCAGCGTCACGATCTTCTGCTGGAGGTGGGCGGGCAGCCGGTCGGCGTACTCGGCGATCACGCCGCGCCAGAGGCGCGAGGCGGGCGCGCGGTCCGGGCCGGCGGACGGGACGTTCGGTTCTGCGGGCAGTACGGGCACGGTTCAGCCTTCGACTCTCAGGACGGACGTGATCTCACGGACCGGTTCGAGCGTGCGCACGGCCGCGATGGTGGCGGCCAGCGACGCCTCACGGGCCGCGTGGGTGGTCAGCAGCAGCTCGGCCGTGCCCTCGGAGGGCCCGGTCTGGCGCACGGTGTCGATGGACACGCCGTGGTCGCCCACGACGCCCGCGACCTGGGCGAGGACGCCCGGGAGGTCGGCGACGAGCAGGCGGACCTGG
Organism: Promicromonospora sp. NPDC060204; assembly: GCF_042728455.1. Taxonomy (NCBI): domain Bacteria; kingdom Bacillati; phylum Actinomycetota; class Actinomycetes; order Micrococcales; family Promicromonosporaceae; genus Promicromonospora; species Promicromonospora sp. NPDC060204. Next base: position 15,975 of record NZ_JBHWZO010000034.1, on the reverse strand, counting down.
TAGCGCGTCACGGCGGCGTCCGCCGGGAGCAGCGGACGGGCCGCGTACGTGGACTCCTGCGGGCCCTTGCCGCCGAGCACTCGGTGGCGCGCCGCCGAGACGACGTCGCCCAGCACCGCGGACGCCGTCGGCCGGCCGCCGGCGCCCTGGCCGTAGAACATGAGCGGCCCGGCGGCGTCGGCCTCGACGAAGACCGCGTTGAACGCGCCCTTCACGCCCGCCAGCGGGTGCTCCAGCGGCACGAGCGCAGGGTGCACGCGCACGGAGACACCCTCGCCGGTCTGCTCGGCGATGGCCAGCAGCTTCACGGCGTGCCCGGTGCGGGCGGCCCACGCGACGTCGTCGGACGTGACGCCCGTGATGCCCTCGCGGGCGACGTCGTCCGCGGAGACGCGGGTGTGGAAGGCGAGGCTGGCCAGGATGGCGGCCTTGGCCGCGGCGTCGTACCCCTCGACGTCGGCCGTGGGGTCCGCCTCGGCGTAGCCGAGCTCCTGCGCCTGCTTGACCGCCTGGTCGAGGTCGAGCCCGCTGGTGGCCATCTGGTCCAGCACGTAGTTGGTGGTGCCGTTCACGATGCCCAGGACCCGGCGCACGTGGTCGCCCGCGAGCGACTCCCGCACGGGCCGCACGATGGGGATGGCGCCCGCGACGGCGGCCTCGTAGTAGATGTCGACGCCCGCGGAGTCGGCCGCCTTGTAGAGCGTGGGGCCGTCTGCCGCCAGGAGCGCCTTGTTGGCGGTGACGACGGCGGCGCCGCCCTCGATCGCGCGCAGCAGCAGGGCGCGCGCGGGCTCGGTGCCGCCCATCACCTCGACGACGATGTCCGCGCCGTCCACCAGCGACCCGGCGTCCTCCGTGAGGAGCTCGGGCGGGATGGCGGCGTCGCGGGGGCGGCTCGCGTCACGGACGGCGATGCCGGCGAGCTCCAGCGGAGCGCCCGCGCGGGCGGCGAGATCAGTGCCCTGCTCCAGCAGCATCCGGGCCACCTCGGTGCCCACGACGCCACAGCCCAGCAGTGCGACACGCAGCCCGCGGGCGGGCTCGGGGACAGGCACAGCGATCCTGCTTTCGTGTTCGGGGGACGGTCCGCTCCCGGTGCGGTTCCGCACGGGTCGGGACGTTGCGACCAGGGTAACCGGAGCGTCCGACATACGGGCGCCCTGTCTCACGACAGCGGCCCCAGGGCGCCGGCCTGACGGCTCTGCCCCCCAAAAAAGACCGCCGAGGCAGTCACCTGGTGACTACCTCGGCGGTCCGGGCTCGCGGGGCCGGTCAGGCCTCGTTGATCCCGTGGCAGACCTTGTACTTCTTGCCCGAGCCGCACGGGCACTGCGCGTTGCGCGGCGTGCCCGGGAAGGTCCGGCCGTCGCTCGTGGCGGCCGTCGCCTCGCCGTGCAGGGACGCCCGGCGGCGCGCGCCGTCCGACGACTGCATGAACGCCGAGCCCGTGCCGTCCTCGTTCGGGGCCGAGTACGTCAGCGGCTGCTGCTGCCTCGGGGCGTCCAGGCCCTTGGCGAGCAGAATCGGCTCCGTGGCCGCGCCCGCCGCACGGCGCTGGCGCGGTGCGGGCGGCTGGGCCGGCTGCGGGGCCGCCGCGGGCTGGACCACCGGGATCTGCGTGGTGGGCGGGGCGTCCGGCTGGCCCGTGCCCAGGCGGCCGCGCGGCGGGACCGGCCCGGCGGCGGGCAGCTCGGAGCCGCCGTCGTCCGCCTGCTCGGCGCCCGGCTGCTGCACCGTGACCTCGAGGTTGAACAGGAACCCGACCGACTCCTCCTTGATGGCGTCGGTCATCGCCTGGAAGAGCTGGAAGCCCTCGCGCTGGTACTCGACCAGCGGGTCGCGCTGCGCCATGGCGCGCAGCCCGATGCCCTCCTTGAGGTAGTCCATCTCGTAGAGGTGCTCGCGCCACTTGCGGTCCAGCACCGACAGCACCACACGGCGCTCGAGCTGGCGCATGGCCGGGGCCGAGAGCTCGTCCTCGCGCGCCTGGTAGGCCACCCGCGCGTCGGACAGGATCTCCTCCAGCAGCATGTCGCCGCCGAGCCGGTCGATCCCACCGGCCTCGTCGGCGACCTCCTCCGGCGTCAGCGACACCGGGTAGACGGCCTTGAGCGCCGTCCACAGCGCGTCCAGGTCCCACTGCTCGGGCGGGCCCTCGGCGGTCGCGTTGGTGACGTACTCCGTGATGGTGTCCGTGAGGAAGTGCTGCACCTGCTCGCGCAGGTCCTCGCCCTCCAGCACCCGCAGGCGCTCGGCGTAGATGACCGTGCGCTGGCGGGACAGGACGTCGTCGTACTTGAGGACGTTCTTGCGGATCTCGAAGTTGCGGGACTCCACCTGGCCCTGCGCGGACATGATGCCGCGCGTGACCATCTTGGACTCCAGCGGCATGTCGTCGGGGAACCCGGCGCGGTTCATCATCGACTCGGCGAGGCCGGAGTTGAACAGCCGCATCAGGTCGTCCTGCATCGACAGGTAGAACCTGGACTCCCCCGGGTCGCCCTGGCGGCCGGAACGTCCGCGCAGCTGGTTGTCGATGCGGCGGGACTCGTGCCGCTCCGTGCCCAGCACGTACAGGCCGCCGGCTTCCTTGACCTCGTCGTGCTCGGCGGCGACGCGGGCCTTCGCCTTCTCCAGCGACTCCGGCCAGGCGGCCTCGTACTCCTCCGGCGTCTCGACCGGGTCGAGGCCCCGCTCCGAGAGCTCGGCCACCGCGAGGTACTCGGCGTTGCCGCCGAGCATGATGTCGGTACCGCGGCCGGCCATGTTCGTGGCGACCGTGACGGCGCCCTTGCGGCCCGCCATCGCGACGACCGCGGCCTCGCGCTCGTGCTCCTTCGCGTTGAGCACGTTGTGCGGCACGCCGGCCTTCTTCAGCTTGGCGCTGAGCAGCTCCGACTTCTCGACGCTGGTGGTGCCCACCAGGACCGGCTGCCCGTAGGCGTGCCGCTCCACGATGTCCGAGACCACCGCGTTGAACTTGCCGTCCTCGTTCTTGTAGACGAGGTCGGGCTGGTCGAGGCGCTGCGGCGGGTTGTTCGTCGGGATCGGGACGACGCCGAGCTTGTAGGTGCCCTGGAACTCGGCGGCCTCGGTCTCGGCCGTACCGGTCATGCCCGAGAGCTTGCCGTACAGGCGGAAGTAGTTCTGGAGGGTGATCGTGGCGAGCGTCTGGTTCTCCGCCTTGATCTCCACCCCCTCCTTGGCCTCGATGGCCTGGTGCATGCCCTCGTTGTAGCGGCGGCCCGCGAGGATACGGCCCGTGTGCTCGTCGACGATCATGACCTCGCCGTTCAGCACGACGTAGTCCTTGTCGCGCTTGAACAGCTCCTTGGCCTTGATGGCGTTGTTCAGGAAGCCGATCAGCGGCGTGTTCAGCGACTCGTACAGGTTGTCGATGCCGAGGTAGTCCTCGATCTTCGCGATGCCCGGCTCGAGCACGCCCACGGTGCGCTTCTTCTCGTCGACCTCGTAGTCCACGGTCGGCACCAGCCGCAGCACGACCTTGGCGAACTCGGTGTACCAGCGGTTGGCGTCGCCGGCCGCGGGACCCGAGATGATCAGCGGGGTGCGCGCCTCGTCGATGAGGATCGAGTCCACCTCGTCGACGATCGCGAAGTTGTGTCCGCGCTGCACCAGGTCGTCCGTCGACCACGCCATGTTGTCGCGCAGGTAGTCGAAGCCGAACTCGTTGTTCGTGCCGTAGGTGATGTCCGCGGCGTACATCTCGCGGCGCTGCGCCGGCGTCTGCCCCGACAGGATGACGCCGGTGGTCATCCCCATGAACCGGAAGACGCGGCCCATCAGGTCACCCTGGTACTTGGCCAGGTAGTCGTTCGTGGTGATGACGTGCACGCCGTCGCCCGACAGCGCGTTGAGGTACGCCGCGGTGGTCGCCACCAGCGTCTTGCCCTCACCGGTGCGCATCTCGGCGATGTTGCCGAGGTGCAGCGCCGCACCACCCATGATCTGCACGTCGAAGTGCCGCTGGCCGAGGGTGCGCCGGGCCGCCTCGCGGATCGCCGCGAACGCCTCCGGCATCAGCTCGTCCAGGTCGGCGCCGTGCTCGAGACGCTCGCGGAAGCGGGCCGTCTCCTCGCGCAGCTCGGTGTCGCTGAGCTCGACGAAGCTGGGCTCCAAGCGGTTGACCTGCTCAGCCACGTTATGCAGCTTCTTCAGGACACGTCCTTCGCCGATGCGAAGGACCTTGTCGAGGATGGACACGCGGGTTCTCCCAGGTCGTCGTCGAGTTTTCGCCGTCGCCCATGGTAGGCCGTAAACCTGAGCGGGTGGCCCAGAGCGGACGGCGGACCGACGGGGTTCGCTCTCGGGGTAACGATCACGGGAAGCATGCGGTTCCTGAGCACGTCATGGGTTCCTCGTGACGAACCGGAGACCGACACCGGATAGAGTGGTCACATCGCCCACCCGCCCGCGCTCGCGCGGCAAGCCGTCACGTGCTCGACCCCGGGTTCGCACCTGGTACCCCTGGCACGACGTCCTGTCCCCGAGCCCTGACAGGACGGAACGGACGTGCTTCCGGTACTCCTCGCCCACGGCGTCCTGGCCCTTGCCGCGCCCGCACTCTTCGCCCGCCTCGGTCGACGCGCCTTCTGGGTGCTCGCCCTCGGTCCCGCCGGGGCCACCGCGTATGCCCTGTCCCAGACGTCGGCCGTGTACGCCGGCCGCACGCCCACGGAACGCGTGGAGTGGATCCCCGCGCTCGGCCTGGCCGTCGACCTGCGCCTCGACTCCCTGTCCTGGCTCATGCTGCTGATCGTGGGCGCGGTGGGCGCCCTCGTGCTCCTGTACTGCAGCGCCTACTTCGCCAAGGACGCCCGCGGCCTGGGCCGGTTCGGCGGGATCCTCGTGGCGTTCGCGGGCTCGATGGCCGGCCTCGTCACCGCTGACGACATGCTCCTGCTGTTCGTGTTCTGGGAGCTCACCACGGTGTTCTCCTACCTGCTGATCGGCCACTACGCGGACCGCACGTCGTCGCGCCGGGCCGCCATGCAGGCGCTGGTCGTGACCACCGCGGGCGGGCTCGCGATGCTGGTCGGCGTCGTCATCCTCGGGGTCGCCGCCGACACGTGGAGCGTGTCGGCCGTCGTCGCCGACCCGCCGACGGGGCCGGCCGTGACCGTCGCCGTCGTCTGCCTGCTGGCCGGGGCGGCCACCAAGTCCGCGCTGGTGCCCACCCACTTCTGGTTGCCCGCCGCGATGGCGGCGCCCACGCCCGTGTCCGCCTACCTGCACGCGGCCGCCATGGTGAAGGCGGGCATCTACCTGGTGGCCCGGTTCGCGCCCGCGTTCTCGGACCTCACGGCCTGGCGCACGGTCGTGCTCGTGCTCGGCGGCACCACGCTGCTGCTCGGCGGATACCGCGCGCTGCGCCAGCACGACCTCAAGCTGGTCCTCGCGTTCGGCACGGTCTCCCAGCTCGGCCTGCTCACGGTGCTGCTCGGCTACGGCACGCGCGCCACCGCGCTGGCGGGCCTCGCGCTGCTCGGCGCGCACGCCATGTTCAAGGCGTCGCTCTTCCTCGTGGTCGGCGTGGTGGACGCGGCGACGGGCACCCGTGACCTGCGCAAGCTCGCCGGCGTCGGACCGCGGCTGCCGGTCACCGCCCTGGCCGCCACGCTCGCGACCGCCTCGATGATCGGCCTGCCCCCGTTCGCCGGCTACGTCGCCAAGGAGGCGGCGCTGGCCGCCTGGGAGCACGACGGCGACCTGCTCGGCCGGGTCATGACCGTCGTGGTCGCGGTTGGCTCGGCCCTCACAGTCGCGTACGGGCTGCGGTTCCTCTGGGGCGCGTTCAAGCCGCGCCTGCCGGCCACCGCCGAACCCCTGGAACGAGAGGTCGCCACGGCGCACGGCGCGGCGCCCGGCACGACGCCCACGACCACTCCCCCCGCCCTGCCCGAGGCCGCGCCCGGCACGATCCACCCGCAGCCGTTCTGGATGGTCGCGCCGCCGCTGGTCCTCGCGATCCTCGGCCTGGTCGTGGCCCTCGTGCCCCAGGTGGGCCAGGAGCTGCTCGCCCCGTACGCGAACACCTACCCCGCCGGCGAGCCCGGGCACCTCACCCTCTGGGAGGGGTTCACACCCGCCCTCGCGATCACCGTCGCCGTGTTCCTGGCCGGTGGCCTCGCGTTCTGGCAGCGGGCCCGCGTCGAGCGGCTGCAGGACTCGCTGTGGTCCCCCGACGGCGCCGACGTGCTCTACCGCCGCTTCATGCGCAAGCTCGACCGCCTGGCCAGCGACGTCACGGCCGGCACGCAGCGCGGGTCCCTGCCCTTCTACCTGGGTGTCATCCTCGTGACGCTCGCCGTGGGACCCGGGCTCGCGCTCACCTTCGGCCTGGTGGGCGAGCCGAACGGACTCCCGGTCGCGCAGGACGCCGCGGGACGCGACGGCGTGCTCCACCTCGGCCCGTTCGCCCTGGTGCCGTGGGACCGCCCGGCGCAGCTCGTCGTCGTCCTCGTCGTCGTGCTGGCCGCCGTGCTGACGGCGCGCGCCCGCCGCCGGCTCAAGGCCGTGATCCTGGCGGGCGTGGCCGGCTACGGCAACGCGGCCCTCTTCCTGCTGCACGGCGCGCCCGACCTGGCCCTGACCCAGGTGCTGTGCGAGACCCTGACCCTGGTGGTCATGGTGCTGGTGCTCCGCCGCCTGCCGCCGTACTTCTCCGACCGGCCGCTGGCGGCCAGCCGCTGGGTGCGGCTCGCGATCGGCGTGGTCACGGGCCTGGTCGTCATGGCGTTCGTGGCCGCCGCGCCGCTGGTGCGGGTGCACACGCCGGTCTCCGTCGACTTCCCCGTGGAGGCCGAGACCTTCGGCGGCGGGCACAACATCGTCAACGTCACGCTCGTCGACATCCGCGCCTGGGACACCGTCGGCGAGATCTCGGTGCTGCTGGTGGCCGCCACCGGCGTCGCGTCCCTCGTGTTCCTGCGGCAGCGCAGCGGCGACGTCCTGCGCCTCGACCGGGCCGCGAACCCGCAGGCGGTCCAGCCCGGCGACAGCGCCAGCGCGCAGCCCGCGCGCCGCGGCCGGTGGCTGCTCGCCGGGCCCACGCTCGACCCCGTGCAGCGGTCGATGCTGTTCGAGGTCCTGACCCGCGTGATCTTCCACCCCATGATGCTGTTCGCCCTGTTCTTGCTGTTCAGCGGGCACAACGCGCCGGGCGGCGGGTTCGCGGCGGGCCTCGTGGCCGGCCTGGCCCTGACCGTCCGCTACCTGGCGGGCGGCCGGTTCGAGCTGGGCGAGGCCGCCCCGGTGCACCCGGGCCTCGTGCTCGGCACCGGCCTGTTCCTCTCTGCTGGCGTGGGCCTCGTGGCGCTGCTCGCCGGGCAGGAGGCGCTCGAGAGCACGATCCTCGACCTGCACCTGCCCCTGCTGGGCGACGTGCACCTGGTCACCAGCCTGTTCTTCGACGTCGGAGTGTTCCTCGTGGTCATCGGCCTGGTCATCGACATCCTGCGCACCTTCGGCGCCGAGCTGGACCGGCAGGCGGAACCCTTCGCCTGGTCGATCGGCCAACGCCGGCGCGTCGAGGTCCGCACCGGGGGTGACCGCGCATGATCGTGCTCGACACCGTGCCCTCGGGGGCACTGCTGCTGACCGTCGGCGTCCTGTTCGCCTCGGGCGTGTACCTGCTGCTGGAACGGTCCCTGACCCGGGTCCTGCTCGGCTTCGTGCTGATGGGCAACGGGGCCAACCTCGCGATCCTCGTGGCCGGCGGCCGCGCGGGGGCGCCGCCCATCACCGGCGCCACCGCGGAACCGATGAGCGACCCGCTGGCGCAGGCCATGGTGCTGACGTCCATCGTCATCACGCTCGCCCTGGTCGCGTTCGTGCTGGCCATGGCCTACCGCTCGTGGCAGCTGCACGGGCACGACGAGGTGCAGGACGACCTGGAGGACACCCGCATCGCGCGGCTCGCCGTCGCGGACGCGCCGTCGTACGCCGACAGCGACGCCGAGGAGTCGGGGTCCACCCTGGACGAGGAGGCGGTGGCCGTGCGGGACGAGGTCGCGCAGCCGGACCCCGCCTCCGGGCCCGACGACGCCGCCCGGCCCGGCGCCGGCGCCCGCGGGGGTGACGGCGCATGAACCTGTGGAGCACCGAGACGCTCGTCCCCCTGCCCGTGCTGGTGCCGCTGTTCGCCGCGGGCCTCGCCCTGGCGTTGCACCGGTACGAACGGGCGCAGCGGATCATCTCCGTGGTCGCGCTGTCCGTGGTGGTGGCCGCCGCCGCGGGCCTCGTGGTCGCCGCCCAGGACGGCCCGGTCGTCATCGACGTCGGCGGATGGGCCGCGCCCGTCGGGGTCAACCTCGTGGCCGACCCGCTCTCCGCGCTCATGCTGCTGGTCAGCGGCGTGGTGCTGCTCTGCGTGCTGCTCTACTCGATGGCGCAGGGCATCGCCGACGGCGACGACCGGACGGCGCCCGCCACCAAGAACACGAAGATCCTGCGCGAGGCCCTGGAGGCCCAGGACCCGGACGCCGACGAGGACGTGCGCCGCGACGTGCTGCCCGTGGCGATCTTCCACCCGACGTTCCTCATCCTCGCCGCAGGTGTGGCGGACGCCTTCCTCGCCGGCGACCTGTTCAACCTGTACGTCGGCTTCGAGATCCTGCTCGCCGCCTCGTACGTGCTGCTCACGCTGGGCGGGACCGTCGAGCGCATCCGGGCGGGCAGCGTCTACGTGGTGGTCGCGCTGCTCAGCTCGATCGTGTTCCTCGTCGCCGTCGGCCTGGTCTACGCCGCCACCGGCACGGTGAACATGGCCCAGCTCGCCGAGCGCCTGCCCGACATCGACCCCGGCGTCCGGCTCGGCATCCAGGCGCTGCTGCTGCTCGCGTTCGGCATCAAGGCGGCCATCTTCCCGCTGTCCGCCTGGCTCCCGGACTCGTACCCGACGGCCCCCGCGCCGGTCACCGCCGTGTTCGCGGGCCTGCTCACCAAGGTCGGCGTGTACGCGATCCTGCGCACCCAGACGCTGCTCTTCCCGCGGAACGAGGTCCTGGAGAACGTGCTGCTCGTGCTGGCGCTCGCCACCATGATCGTGGGCATCCTCGGCGCGGTCGCGCAGGACGACGTGAAACGTCTGCTGTCGTTCACGCTGGTCAGCCACATCGGCTACATGATCTTCGGGGTCGCGCTCGCCACCCAGGCGAGCACCGCGGCGGCCATCTTCTACGTGGTGCACCACATCACCGTGCAGACGGCGCTGTTCCTGGTGGTGGGGCTCATCGAGCGCCGCACCGGGACCACGTCGCTGGACCGCCTGGGCGGCCTCGCCACCCTGGCGCCCGGGCTCGCGGTCCTGTTCTTCGTGCCGGCCATGAACCTGGCGGGGATCCCGCCGCTGTCCGGGTTCCTGGGCAAGGTGGGCCTGCTGGAGGCCGGTGTCGTGGACGGCTCCGGGCTGGCCTGGGTGCTGGTCGTCGGCTCGGTGGTCACCTCGCTGCTCACCCTCTACGCGGTGGTCCGGGCCTGGAACAAGGCATTCTGGCAGCCCTGCCCCGAGAAGCTGCCCGAACCGACGCCCCTGCCCTGGGGCATGGTCGGCCCGACGGCGGCGCTGGTGGCGATCAGCGTCGGGCTCACCGTGATCGCCGGCCCGCTGTACGACTACGCCGACCGGGCGGCCGAGTCCGTCATGGACGGGCACACCTACATCGAGGCCGTGTTCCCCGACGGCGCGCCGCGGGGCACAGGCGAGTCGAACAAGGTCACCGACGACACCGTGGAGGTGGAGCCGTGAACCACACCGACACCGCCCAGGGCCCGTGGCGCCGCCTGGCGCGCCGGCTCGTGACGCTCTGGCCGACCATGGTCGTGGGCGCCGTGCTCTGGGTGCTCCTGTGGGGAGACCTGTCCTGGGCGAACGTGCTGTCCGGCGTGCTGCTCGGCGCGCTCGTGGCGCTGGCCTTCCCGCTGCCGCCCATCGGCACGGCCACGACCCTGCGGGTCGGCCCGCTGCTCCACCTGCTCGGCCGGTTCGTCGGGGACCTCGTGCTGGCGTCGTTCCAGGTGGCGTGGACCGCCGTGGTCCCGCGCCGCACCGCGCGCGGCGGCCCGACGCCGCACGGCGCCCTGGTCTCGGTGCCCCTGCGCGCGGACTCGGACCTGTTCATCGCGACGACCGCGGGCCTGTCGTCCCTGGTCCCGGGCACGCTCGTGATCGACCTCGACCGGCCCAGCCGGACCCTGCGGCTGCACGTGCTGGACATCGCGGCGTCGGGCGGGCCCGAGGGCGTCCGGAAGGCCACCCTCGACCTGGAGGCCCGGCTGCTGCGCGCTTTCGCGCCGAGCGCCGAGCTGGCCCGGGTCGGGCTCGCTCCGTACACCCTGGAGAAGGAGGAACGCCGATGATGCTCGCCGTCGGGGTGGTAGCGACCACCCTCCTCGCCGTGGGCGCGCTGCTCGCGGTGGTCCGGATCGAGCGCGGGCCGACCATGCTGGACCGGACCGTGGCGTTCGACGTGCTCACCACCGCCCTCGTGGGCGCCATCGCCGTCGAGGCGGCGATCTCCCGCCGCACCGAGTCCGTGCCCATCCTCGTGGTGCTCTCGCTGGTCGGGTTCATCGGGTCGGTGACGATCGCGCGCTTCGCCGCCGTCGAGCCCCCCAAGAACGGCACCGCCGCGCAGCGGTCCGGGCCGCGGCCGGGCGCGGTCGGCCCGGGGCCGGCCGGTTCGGGCGCGGCCGGTTCCGAGTCGCCCTCGGGCGCCGTCGACGGGCGGGAGGAGTCATGACCGTCGTGACCGACGTCGCCGCCGCCGTCTGCCTGCTGCTCGGCGCCTTCTTCTCGTTCTCCGCCGGGGTCGGCGTGATGCGGTTCGACAACCTGCTCTCTCGGATGCACGTCGTGGCCAAGCCGCAGGTCCTGGGTCTGCTGCTGCTCCTGGCGGGCGTCGCGCTCCGGCTGCAGGACAAGGGCTCGGCGACGATGCTCCTGCTCGTGGCGATCTTCCAGCTCATGACGTCGCCGGTGGCCGCCTACATGGTCGGCCGGGCCGGGCTGCGCACGCGCTGCGTGGACGCGACGCTCCTGGACACCGAGGACGACGCCTTCCCGGTGCGCACCTCGGCGCAGCGGGACCAGGCGTGAGGTCCGGCTAGGCCGCGCCGCCGCTGGTGGCGGGCTCGTCGGCCGGTTCGTCGGCCGGTTCGTCGGCGGGCTCGTCCGCCGTTTCGCCGGAGGGCTCGTCGGCGGACGCCGCCGCGGACCGGCGCTCCGCCTGCGCGTCGCGCAGCTGCTCGGCGGCGTCGTACCCGAGCGCCGCCTCGGCCGCCTCGTCGGCGAGGGCCAGGCCGGCCGTGCCGTACAGGTGGAACACGGCGTCGGCGCCGTGCCGCTCGAGCTCGGCCGCATCGTCGTCGTACCGGGCGACGGCGGCGACGGTGCCCTCGAACCCGCTCGCGCGCAGCTGGGACAGGGCGATGAGGTTGGCCGCGTGGAACGGCATGGCGAGGATCGCGAGGCGGACGGCGCCCGCGCTGCGCACCCGGCCCCAGAACTCGATGTCCGTCGCGTCGGCCTGCACCACCGTGAAGCCCTCGCTGCGCAGGGCGGTGACCCGGGTCGGGTCGTGCTCGACGCCCACGACGTCCATGCCGTAGTCGTCGCGGAGCTGCCGGACGGCGCCGCGGCCGACCCGGCCCATGCCGAGCACGAGCGCCTCCGCGCCGGACACGTCGATGAGCCGTTCCTCCCGGTGCAGCCACTCGTTGGGCTTGGACGGGAAGCGCTTGGCGAGCGACATCGCGAACTCGTTGCCGCGCGTGTTGATCGCGGAGGACAGCACGAAGCTGGCGGCGACGGCGACGGCCAGCACCACGAGCCACTCGTCGTGCAGCAGGCCGGTCTGGGAACCGACCGCGACCACGATGAGGCCGAACTCGGAGTAGTTGGCCAGCACCAGCCCGGACAGGATCGCCGTCCGTTTGCGCAGGCGCATCAGGCGCAGCAGCACGGCCGTGACGATGGCCTGCAGCGGCAGCATGAGCAGCAGGAGCAGCCCGATGATCGCGGCCTGCCAGCTCAGCTCGCCGGAGAAGCCGATCGAGACGAAGAAGCCGACGAGCAGCAGCTCCTTGACGGTGAACAGGTTGCGGGACAGCTCGGTGGCGGCGGGGTGGCCCGCCAGCAGCATGCCCATGACGAGCGCGCCGAGGTCGCCCTTGAGCCCCACCGCCTCGAACAGCGCGTAGCCCGGGCCGAGCGCGACGGCCACGCCGAACAGCGCCTGCAGCTCGCCGTGGCCCACGCGCGACCAGACCTTGCGCAGCAGCCAGGCGCCCGGGATCAGGAGCACGAGGGCGAACGCCCACGGGCTCGGTGGGTGGTCGGAGGCGACCGACAGGAAGACGACGGCGATCAGGTCCTGCATGACGAGCACGCCGATGGCGATCCGGCCGTACAGGGCGGACTGGTCGGAGCGGCCGTCGAGCACCTTGACCACGAACACCGTGGAGGAGAACGACAGCGCGAGCCCGAGGAGCGCGAGGACGCCCAGGCCCTCGCCCGCGAGCATCGAGAAGCCGACGACGCCGAGCAGGCCGAGGAAGCCCACCGCGATCGCGACGCTGACCAGCAGGTGCGGGACGGTGGTGAACCAGACGTCCTTGCGCAGCAGCGTCTTGACGTCGAGCTTGAGGCCGATGCCGAAGAGCAGCAGCGTCACGCCCAGGTCGGCGACGGTCCCGAGGTAGGCCGGCTCCTGGACCCCCGCCGCGTGGAGCGCGAACCCGGCCACCAGGAACCCGACCAGCGGCGGCAGCCGGAGCAGCACCGCGCCGAGCCCGGCCGCGACCGTGGCTACCAGAAAGATCGCAGCGGTGGCCATGCCCCGAGTTTAGTTGTCGCGTGTTTCAGGAAACCGCCGCCGCGGCACGCAGTGCGGGTGAAAGGGCGCCCTTGTCCTCGACGGTCACGCCCGCCAGGCCCAGCCACCTGGCCATGGCGTGCAGCTCGTGCGCCAGCCGGGCCGGCGTGTGGTCCGTCAACGTCGGCTCGGCGTGCGCCGACTGGACCCGCAGCACGCCCGCGGCGCGGTCGGCCTTGAGGTCCACGCGGGCCGTGAGCTGCGCGTCCTCGAGGAACGGGAGCACGTAGTACCCGTCGGTGCGCTGGGCGGCCGGGGTGTAGATGCCGATCCGGTAGCGCATGCCGAACAGGCGCTCCAGGCGGGTGCGCTCCCAGACCAGCGGGTCGAACGGGGCGAGCAGGGCCTGCCCGGCCGCGCGCCGCGGACGGGCGGCGTCGCGGTGCAGGAACCACTTCTCGGACCCGCCGGCCACGCGCGCGGGCAGCAGCACGCCCTCCTCGGCGAGCTCGGCCAGGGCCCGGTCCGCGACCGGCCCCTTGAGCCGGTAGTAGTCCTTGATGCTGCGCGCGTCGCCGATCCCCTGCGCCCGCGCGCCGAGCTCCAGCAGGGCCTTCTTCGCCTCCAGCTCGGGCACCTCGACCAGGGCCGACGGCGGCAGCACGCGTTCCGGCAGGTCGTAGAGCCGCTCGAACTGCGCGTTGCGCCCCGCCGAGACCACCTCGCCGGTGAAGAACAGGTGCTCGACCACGCGCTTCTCGGTGCTCCAGTCCCACCAGGTGCCGCGCTTGCGGCGCACCGAGCGCCCCTCGGAGACGAACCGGTCGTGGATCTGGGAGGCCGACAGCGGGCCCTCGGACGCCACCAGGTCGTGCACCTCGCGAACCTGCGGCGCGTCGGGCAGGCGCACGCCGTCCAGCTCGCGCCAGTCGTACTCCTCGGCGAACCACCGGCGGCGGAACGCCAGCAGCGGCCAGACGTGCGGGGGCACGTAGGCCGCGACGTGCGCCCAGCTCTCCACGAGCCGCCGGTCCGCCGCCGCGCCCCGGGTCGAGCGCCGGGCGTGCCGGCCCGAGACCGTGGCCCGGTCCAGCAGGTCGGTGTCGTACGGGCCGAGCCGGGAGAACAGCGGCAGCAGGTGCGCGCGGGCCAGCACGTTCACCGAGTCGATCTGGAACAGGCCGAGCCGGTCGATCACGCCCTGGACGTGCCGCATGGTGCGCGGCCCGTCGGTGCGCGGGCGATGCAGGCCCTGGGCCGCCACGGCGGCCCGGCGTGCCTGGTCGAGGGACATCTGGATCGGTTGCACGGCCCCATCCTGCCGCGCACCACTGACACTCGCGCCGACGCGTGCACAGGCCTGTGGACAACCGGCGGCAGGGCGCGGCGGCGGGCAGGGTGGGCGGGTGCGCCCCGTCCGCGAGCTCGCTCGCCTCCTGCTGCCCGTCGCCTGCCCGTGCGGCGAGCCCGACGTGCCCTGGTGCGCCCGGTGCGCGGCGCTCCTCGCCGCCCCGTTCGCGCGGGTCGAGCACGGCGCGCCCCGCCTGGACCGGCTCGACGGCGTACCGCCGGTGCCCGTGTGGGCGCTGACGCCGTACGCCGGCCCGGTGCGCGACGTCGTCGTGCACTGGAAGGACCGCGGGCGGGCCGACCTCGACGGCCTCCTCGCGCCCGCGCTGCGCAGGGCCGTCGCCCGCCTCGGGCCGGTGCTCTCCCCCGCCTCCGGCGCACCGCTCGCGGTCGTGCCCGTGCCCTCCACGGGGGCCGCGCGCCGGGCTCGCGGCCGCGAGCCCGTGGCGGCCCTGGCCCGGGCGGTGGCCACGGGCCTGCACGACGGCGGTGTGCCCGCCCGCGTGGTGCCCGCCCTCGCCCGGACGGGTCGCGGGCGGGACCAGGTGGGCCTCGGCGCGCGGGCCCGCGGGCGCAACCTGAGCGGTTCCGTCCGCATGACGAGACGCGGGGCGCGGGCGCTCGGACAAAGATCCGTGTGCATTCTTGTGGACGACGTGCTCACGACCGGCGCGACCCTCGCCGCCGTCGAACGAACCCTCGAGGAGTGCGGCCACGACGTCCTGGGAGCAACCGTGCTGGCAGCGACCCCGGCCCCCGGGGCGCGGCGCTCAGATCTCGGAGACGTGAGCGTCGGGTGAAAGCGACGTTCCGATCCGAACCTGAAAGTGTGACAGATCTGTGTCGTCTTGTTCACCGTTGGTTGGGACTGTCGTTACCCAGGCGACGGAGTTAGCCTGAACCTCCCACGCAAGATCCGAGCCCGACGAAGTTGTCGGGCGCCGCGACGGGAGGTGGTACGTGCCCGGCACCAGCAGGGGGTGCCTGACCCAGTAGAGAAGGGCGCGCGCCGCCGGCAAGGGACGGCGTGGCCCAGTGTTCCCGGAGCGGAGATACGCACATGGAAATTGTCGTTGTCGGCAGGCACACGGACGTGGCAGACCGTTTTCGCCAGCACGTGGAGGACAAGCTCGCCAAGGTGGAGCTGCTGTCCCCCTACGTACGCCGGGTGGATGTGGAGGTCACGCACGAGAACAACCCGCGGCTGTCCGAGAACCGCGAGCGCGTCGAGCTCACGCTGCGCGCCAAGGGCCCGGTGATCCGCGCCGAAGCTGCGGCAGACGACCGCTTCGGCGCCCTGGACCTCGCGATCGACAAGCTGAACGAACGACTCCGCCGAGCCCGGGACCGTCGCAAGGACCACCGGAACAACAAGGTGCTCGCCCCCGTGGACGTGCGCCCGCTCGACGAGATCCTGACCGACGGCGGCTCCAGCGGACCCGAGCCCCAGATCTCGACCCCGGCAGCGCTGGCCGCGCCGGGTGACTCCGTGGAGACCACGATCGGCGACTCGCCCGTGGTGATCCGCCAGAAGCTGCACCACGCCGACCCGATGACCCTGGACGACGCGGTCTACGAGATGGAGATGGTGGGCCACGACTTCTACCTCTTCATCGACAAGGAGACGTCGCGTCCGTCGGTGCTCTACAAGCGCAAGGGCTGGTCGTTCGGTGTGATCCAGCTCGACAACCCGTGCGGCGGCGCCCCGGTCACCGACCTGACATAGCGAGCGGGCCGGGAAGGCACAGCCGAGAACAGGACGGCGGCGAGGCGGATACGGTTCCGCCCT